>JAILFE010000022.1 GCA_024697725.1 Oscillospiraceae bacterium | reverse complement strand
TGCCTATGAGCTTGCGGCAAAGGCGCATCAGAACCAGTTCCGCTCATCGGGAGAGCCGTATATAACCCATCCCGTTGCTGTGGCGTATATCCTGCTCGAGCTCGGCATGGACACCGATACCATATGCGCGGCTCTGCTGCATGATGTCGTGGAGGACACCGATGCAACGCTCGAGGATCTGCGCAAGCGCTTCGGACAGGATGTTGCGATGCTTGTGGACGGAGTCACAAAGCTCGGAAAAATACCGCTCTTCACCAAGGAGGAGCAGCAGGCGGAGAACGTGCGCAAGATACTTCTTGCGATGAGCCGCGATATCCGCGTTATCATAATAAAGCTCTGTGACCGCCTGCACAATATGCGCACACTGCAGTACCGCCCCGCATACAAGCAGCGCAGCACCGCGCTCAAAAAGATGAATATCTATGCGCCGATAGCGCACAGGCTCGGTATCAAGACGATACAGGATGAGATAGAGGATCTCGCGTTCCGGTATCTCGACCCGTATGCCTATGCCGAGATAGAGCAGCAGATGAGCATTCGCAGTGACGAGCGGCAGGATTTTATCGAATCCATAAAGGCGCAGATAGAACAGCGCTTTAAGGAAAATGAATTTTCCTGCATTCCAACGCTCATGGGCCGCGTGAAATCGGTATACGGGATATACCGCAAATCTTTCGTACAGGGCAGGACGATAGACGAGATATACGATATCTATGCGGTGAGGATAATCGTGAATACGGTCAACGAATGCTACAACGCTCTCGGCATAATCCACGATATGTTCAAGCCGATACCGAACCGCTTCAAGGACTATATCGCAACGCCCAAGGCGAATATGTACCAGTCGCTGCATACCACCGTGATCGGCAGGGAGGGTGTCCCCTTCGAGGTGCAGATAAGGACTATGGATATGCACTATACCGCCGAATACGGTATCGCCGCGCACTGGAAATACAAGGAGGGCATCAGGGGCAAGGACAAGCTCGAAAGCAGGCTCGCATGGATAAGGCAGATAATCGAGGCACAGCAGGACACCGACGATGTTGAAGAGATCGTCCGCACGATAAAGAGCGACCTTGCGCCCGAGGATACCTTCGCATTCACTCCGAAGGGAGATATGATAACGCTTCCGACGGGAGCTACGGTCATAGATTTTGCGTATGCGATACACACGCAGGTCGGGAACAAGATGAAGGGCGCCAAGGTGGACGGAAAGCTCGTTTCGCTCGACCATGTGCTCAACACCGGCGAGATAGTCGAGATACTCACATCCACCGACCCGAATCACGGTCCGAACCGCGCATGGCTCGGGATATGCAAGACGAACGAGGCCAAATCAAAGATACGCTCTTGGTTCAAGAAGGAGCGCCGCGAGGAGAACATCGCCAACGGAAAGGCGGAGCTCGAAAGGGAATTCCGCCGCAGCGCGATAAATGTGCCGCCCGAGGAGCTGGAGGCTTTCCTTGCAGACGACATGAAGCGTCACAACTGTACGACGCTCGATGATTTCTATGCCGCGATAGGATACGGCGGCGTGATACTCTCGCGCATACTCACGAGGCTGAAGGACAACTACACAAGGCAGTACGAACAGCACGAAACACCGGTGCAGGTCGTGCCTGCCATAACGAAGCATTCTGGAAAGGGTGTCGTTGTCGGCGGACAGGATAATCTTCTCGTCAAGCTGGCGCAGTGCTGCAATCCTCTGCCGGGAGACGATATAGTTGCATTCATCACCAAGGGACACGGCTTTTCAGTGCACAAAAGGGACTGCGTGAACCACCTCAATGCGATAAAATCGGATCCGGACTCCGACCGCTGGGTAGAAGCGAGCTGGGGCGAGATGGAGCAGAAGAGCGGCAATCCCGTGTTCAAGACAACGCTCGATATCGTTTCCTACAACAGCTTTTCGCTCCTTGCCGACGTATCGGCTGTACTGGCTGAAATGCGCATACCCGTGACCGAGATCGTATCCCATGAACTGAAAAACGGGAATTACGATCTTATGGTCACTTGTTCGGTGGCGGGAGTCCCGCAGATCGAGAACCTAATGAACAGGTTAAGAAAAATACCAAACGTTATAAGTGTCGAAAGGACAGGAAGGCAGGTCTGATATGAAGGTAATAAAGCTCGCACCATACGGGATGTTCGGTACGAACAGCTACATTATCTCAGATGATGATAAAAAGGCAGCGCTCATAGACGCTCCGGGGAATACCGCCGATATCTTGAAGGCTCTTGAAGAAAAGGGGATGACCCTTGAATATATCCTGCTTACGCACGGACACTGCGACCATATCAAAGGGCTCCCGGAGATCGCGGAGAAGACCGGCGCGAAGGTATATATACACGAAAAGGACGCGGGAAAGCTTAAAGACAATGTTCAGAACCTTACGGAATATTTCGGGCTCGCTCCGATAGTATACGATAAGCCCGTGAATACGGTAAAGGACAATGATGTCATTATGCTCGGAGATATAGGCATAAAAGTCATGCATACTCCGGGGCATACCTCCGGCAGTGTGATGTATATCGCAGAGGACTGTATATTCTCCGGAGACACGCTCTTTCAGGGCAGCGCGGGCAGGACGGATATGCCTGACGGAAATCAGTGCGCCCAGAACCACACCATGAAGAACATCGCGTTCAGAGAATGGGAACGTGAGGACTACAAACTTTATTCCGGTCACGGCGGCGAGAGCACTCTGAAAGCGGAGCTTGAGCACAATGATTTTCTGAATTATTTCATCAAGATGAAAAAAGCGGGATTTTTCGGAGACGATGCCGCTCTTGACGGTATCGTCAAAACGGCGGATAACGTATGACATGGATCCAAAAAAAGCAGACCACTGTGAGTCTGCTTTTTTGAATGCCGCTTTCCTGTATAAGAGAATTCTAATGATATTCTAATCAAAAGCGGGTGGAATCGCCCCTGTCTTTCTGTTATAATATCGGTATGAGGATATATCATGACTGTTTGTTTTTTCGGATGTGACTATAAATACGAGACAGAAGCGGTGCTCAAGCAGTTCCTGCCGCTCGAGAGCTTCGGCTTTGAATACGGCAGCGTTCCGGATGGGGATCATATCATTATTTCCGTATCTGGCGATGTGCTTGAAGCGGAAGTATCTGTCGGCGGCAGGATCGTAAAGAAAAATTCTGTACACAGCGACGAATATACCGACGAGGCGGAGCTTTCGCGGATGCTGTTCAAGTCTCTTTCGGAGATAACGGGCATTACCCCGAAATGGGGATGTCTCACGGGGATACGTCCGGTGAGGAAGATAAACGCGCTTTCGGCGAAGGGGCTTGACAAGAGCGGGATATTTGCCGAGATGAAGAAAAGCTATTTCACCTCGGATGAAAAGCTCGAGCTTGCATATCTTACCTCTGTGACCCAGAAGAAGGCGCTCGATGAGCTGGGGAGCGGGACATATTCGCTCTACATAGCGATACCGTTCTGCCCGTCGAGGTGCAGATACTGCTCGTTCGTATCGCATTCCATAGCTTCGGAGAAGGCACGCGCACTGATACCGCAGTACACCGAAAAGCTGTGCGGGGAGCTTGAAGCGATATCATCGACGGCGGAAAAGCTCGGACTTGTCCTTGATACGATATATATCGGCGGCGGCACTCCGACAGCGATGCCCGCAGGTGAACTTGAAAAAATAATGAAAAAGACCGCCGAATGCTTTGACATTTCCCGCGTGCGTGAATATACTGCAGAAGCGGGGCGTGCAGACAGCATAGACGAGGAAAAGCTGGAAGTCATAAAAAAATACGGGGCGACAAGGATATCCGTAAATCCGCAGACGATGATAGACTCGGTGCTCGCCGCCGCAGGCAGGGAGCATACGGCAGAGCAGTTCGTAAAATGCTTTGAACTGGCGCGGAGCATGGGATTTGACAACATCAACACCGACGTTATCGCGGGACTGCCGACCGACACCGCAGAGGGCTTCAGATACACGATAGATGCTCTTGCGGATATGTCGCCCGAGGCGGTCACGGTGCATACTCTGACTGTGAAGCGCTCGGCAGACCTTTTCTCCGAATCGGATAAAATGCGTGATGAGGTATCTCCGGAAACGGTGGATGATATGGTATCATACGCATTCAGAAAGCTGACGGCAGAAAACTATTCCCCGTACTATCTCTACAGGCAGAAAAACACTGTCGGCAATCTCGAAAACGTAGGATATGCCAGAGCCGGATACGAGAGCCTGTACAACATCTACATAATGGAAGAGATACAGTCTATACTTGCGGCAGGCGCATCCGCCTCGACCAAGCTTGTGGGTCACGGCAGGATAAAAAGAGTCATGAATTACAAATATCCGTATGAATACATTAAGGGCTTCGACGAGATGATAAGACGAAAATCGGAAATAACAGATTTTTTCAGGGAGGAAAAGCTATGAGTTTCAATATGGATGACATTTTCAGCGATGCGAAAAGATATGTCGGCATAGTCGGAGAAAAGACAGGGAGCGCCGTGGAGTATTCCAGGAAGCAAGTATCAAGGGTACAGCTCAGGGTACAGTTCCGCGAAAAGCTGACCGAGCTCGGAAGGCTGTGCTATGATATGCACGAGCAGAACATCGACCGCACAGGCGAGATGAAAAAGCTAATCGAGGAAATGGAAGATATAGAAGCGACCATAAAAGAAGCCGAAAACGCTGTAGGCGTGGCAAAAGTATGCCCGCTGTGCGGCACGAAGAACAAGGCATCGAACGCATACTGCTCGAAATGCGGCGAAAGACTGGACAGATGATCTGATATTATGGATATAAAAAAGAACGATATCATAGAGCTTGAAATAACAGGGACATCGTCTGACGGCAGCGGTGTGGGGAGATACGGCGGAGTTGCTGTATTTGTCCCTTCCGCCGCTGTCGGCGATGTCATTTCATGCAGGATAGTGAAGGTAAACAGGAATATGTGCTTCGGCATCATAGACGGTATCATAACTCCTTCTGCGGACAGGATACCGGATCCGGGCTGTGCGGCTTATCCTAAATGCGGCGGATGTGTATACCGCCACATAAGCTACGAGGCGGAGCTGCGCACAAAGGACGATGCCGTAAGACAGGCATTCCGCCGCATAGGGGGAGTATATCCCGAATTTGACGACATCCTCGGCGGCACTTCGGACAGATACCGCAACAAGGCGGAATACCCGCTCACATACATAGACGGGAGAGCCGCAGCGGGATTTTACGCATCAAGGAGCCACCGTGTTGTGCCGTGCGCGGACTGCAAATTGCAGCCGGAGATATTCTCGCGCATCACCGATGATATACTGCGCTTTGTGAACGAAAACACCATCCCGCTGTATGATGAAAAGACCGGAAAGGGACTTCTGCGTCACATATATATCAGGCGAGGCGCACACAGCAGTGAGACAATGGTATGTCTTGTAGTAACAAGGCAGGATGAGAGCTTTTCTCCGCTTGCAGCAGCAATGACTGAGAAATATCCCGAGATCAGAAGTTTTGTGCTCAACATCAACCCGAAGAACACGAATGTCATCACGGGAGAAAAATGCATCACGCTTGCGGGCAACAGCACGATCACGGACATCATGTGCGGCAGGAAGATAATACTCTCTCCGCTGTCATTCTATCAGGTGAACACGCTGCAGGCGGAAAAGCTGTATGCTGTCGCAAAGGGATACGCGCTCTCGGGCAGGACGCGGATAAACACACTGCTCGACCTTTACTGCGGTGCGGGGACTATCGGGCTTTCGTTTGCGGACGTGACGGACAGGCTCATAGGCTGCGAGATCATACCGCAGGCTGTTGAGAATGCCCGCGAGAACGCCCGTGCAAACGGGACGGATGCCGAATACTATTGCGGTGACGCGGGAAAGATCTCACAGATGCTCGCGGAGAGCGGTACACGGCCGGACGTTATAGTGATCGATCCGCCGCGCAAAGGCTGTGACGCTGCGACTCTTTCTGCGATCGCTGAAATGGCTCCCGAAAGAGTTGTCATGATATCGTGCGATCCCGCCACCGCCGCAAGAGACACCGCCATTCTCGCAGGATACGGATACAAGGCGGAAAGAGCCCGCGCAGTGGATATGTTCCCGAGGACAAAGCACGTTGAGTGCGTAGTTCTGCTGTCACGAGGAAAATCTTAAAACGGCGTATTTACGCGGCTTATGGGCATCATGCCTTTCCGAAAACAGCAGCTTTACCCACTCAAAAACTGTATGCGGAAACAGGTGAAAGGGCAAAAACATATACACGGCACATCTGACAACCAATCTGCACACTTTGATTTTTGACAACCAAATCACGCACTCGATTTAGGGTGCGTGAAACTGCTTTTTC
>JAILFE010000395.1 GCA_024697725.1 Oscillospiraceae bacterium | reverse complement strand
CCGTCGGACAGCACCAGTCTGATACAATTGGCGCCCGTCGCCGCGATAGCCGTGATCGCAGTCTCATCCATATCTCTGTACCAGGAATGCGGATGATTTATCCCGCGCATGACAAATTCATTGTTATTCTTGTCGAGAAGCTTCGTTCCGCTGACATGAAAGCCCGATACGGCGCTGTCGGACGGCGGTGCTGCGGGTATAATCTCCGTTTTGTTATCGGTACAGCCGCCGAGAGATAAAAGCATTCCGGCAGTTATAAGCAGTTCAGGATATTTATGTTTATGACCGGGCTCCATATCACTGACCCCCATTCATCAGACTTTCAGATATGAGATCACTTTCAAAGTTCTGCGCCAAAAAGCCGGAAAGCACCTCATACTGTTTTTTGCGTGCTTTCCGGCTTTCTGAACAGACATTATATCATTTGAATCTCTTGAATACCGTGATCTCGATCTTCTCGCCCCTGATCCATACCTTCACATCATCGGCAATATTAGCGATAATGGATTTTTCGAGCTCGTCCCAGTCTTCGGCGAACTCATCATGCCTTTCTCCGTTATACTCCTGAGTCAGCATATCGCGGTACAGGCACAGCGACCAGTCGGAATAATCACCGTATGCGGTCATGCCGTACATATTCATTGACTGATCGACCGGAAGAGCATTGCTCACTCTCATCATTTCGTCTATAGCAGCGCATATCTTGCCGATTATGCCCTTCGCGGCGGCATTCCTGCCGTCGGAGGATACAGAGAGAAGCTTCTCTTCATCAATAAGCTCGGGAATATTTGCCTTGACATCAAGATGCAGCTCATAATCCCTGCCGCTGGACTCGATCCAGAACTTCCCGCCGCCGTAGCTGACAAGGTTCGGCATCATGCATATGAGCTCCTCCGCGAGCAGTCTCAGACGCATAGACTCCTTCGGCGAAAGATCAGTGTACTTTGCCACCTTCTCGGCTTCATCCGGGATAGCAGAAAAATCCTTCTGATTCCTCGTAAAATTATAGATATTTGACGTCATATGTAACGCTCCTCGTTTCCTTTCGTTAGTGCCGGTCTTCCGGCGCTGCCTTTATCAAGAGACGAAGATCATTCTATCGTCAGTATATCCGAAAAACCGGTGACCTCAAAGATCTCCATGATCGCTTCTGATACACCGGTGATCTTCATGCCGCCCTTTTTGCTCATGACCTTCTGTGCAGAGAGCAGAACGCGCAGTCCCGCCGAAGATATGTACTCTACAGCAGAAAAATCAAGTGTGAGCGTGTCGATATCGTCCATATCCTCCTTGAGCTTCGATTCGAGCTCGGGAGCCGTTGTCGTGTCAACTCTGCCGTTGATAACACAGGTAAGAGCACTGCCGTTTTTTGTCTTTTTGATATCCATAGTTTATTCCTCCTGAAATACTTTATTCTTATCAAAGCAAGCAAGCATCATACCGCATACAATTACGCGATATGGATGACTGTCGCCGAAAGACTTGATGATAGAGAGCCTGCGCCTGTTCTTCCGCCGTATACACTTATCTTTTCAGATATCCGGATGATACGGGGAATTCAAAATACGTGTCGGGGAACGGTTCGTCCTTCAGGGTAAAATGCCACCATTCGCAGTCGATAGGCGCAAAACCGTTTCTGAGCATAGCGTCCCGGAGCAGCATACGGTTGGAAAGCTGATCGGATGTGATATCCTTATACCCCGGATGGGATATCTCTCCGAAATAATCGAAGGGACTGCCCATATCAGCATCCTTGCCGGTCTTCATATCGAGCAGCGTAAGATCGACTGTGCTGCCTCTGCTGTGGCTGGACTGCTTTGCGATATAGCCCTTTGCGAACAGCTCCTGTTTTTCGAGCCCGGGATAGAAAAACGGCTTCATGCGCAGATCAAGGTCATCTATCCCCCACATTACGAAATGCCTTACAGCACACGCCGGGCGGTAGGCATCGAATATTTTAAGCCGATAGCCCATGACATTCATCTCATTGCTGACCGAAAGCAGAGCTCTTGCAGTTTCCCTTGTGACTATCGCACAGGGCTCTTCATAACCGTTCACACGGTCACCGACAAAATTGAAGGTGGAGAAATAGCGTATCTCCTGAACGATGCCCG
>JAILFE010000297.1 GCA_024697725.1 Oscillospiraceae bacterium | reverse complement strand
TAAACTCGCTGATATTTTGTTTGTTTTACACAAACATCACAGGAAAAATTTATTATAATGTCTTCCCGATCTTTTTTGAGCAGCCATTATCGGGCAGTACTTATCAAAATAAAATCATATCTCCGCTTCGCAGCCCGGCAGCGCCGAACGCAGCTTTTCGAGCTCCGATTCGCCGACCACGTTCCCGCCGATATCGAGCCATATCAGGCTCTTCACATTATAGAGAGGCGAAAGGTCGCTGATAGAATTGTCCGAAAGATACAGGCATCTCAGCTTTTCAAGTCCGCCGAGCGGTCTGAGATCGGAGATGGAGTTCCCGCCCGCCCAGAGCGTATCGAGCTCGGTGACACTGCCAAGCGGCGTGATATCGGTAATGGCGTTGTGGTCGAGATATATCTCCGTCAGCCCCGTCATGCTCCCGAGCGGCTTTATATACTTCAGAGAGTTTTCCGAGGCATCGAGCCATGTCAGCTTTTCAAGCTTTGTCAGCGGAGAAAGGTCGCTCACACTGCACCCGCGTATATTCAGATGTGTCAGCATAGATAGCGATGAGAGCGGTCTCAGGTCGGAAAGCATCAGCTTGTCCGCGGGGTGTGCCTCGTAGCGGTCATACCCCAGCGAGAGCGATTCCAGTCCCGTGAGCGAGGAGAGCGGATATATGCTGCGCAGCACCTTCGAGCATACCGAAAGGCTCTTGAGCCCGGAAAGTCCCGCAAGCGGCGAAAGATCGGTCACATCGTTCTGTGACATATCAAGCTCTTTCAGGCTGTCAAGCCCGGAAAGCGGCGATATACCGGTCACATTATTATTGCTTATGTCAAGATATGTCAGCCGTCCGAGCTCAGAAAGAGCACTGATGTCGGTTATTTCGTTATTGCCGAGACGAAGGATCTTCAGAGCACGGAGTTTTCCGAGATCCGTAACATCGGTTATGCCGTCCGATGAAAGATCAAGTTCGGTAAGCTGTGTAAGATTCCCGAGAAAGGCCGTATTCTCAAGACTGTTCCCGCCGAGATGCAGCACCGTGAGCTTTCCGAGCCTTCCCACGGCATATGCATTTGTGATATCGTTGTTGCCAAGATCAAGCTCTGTCAGCCCGGAAAGCTTTCCGAGAGCCGTCACATCGGCTATACGGTTGTCCGAAAGATCAAGCATTTTCAGTGCGGTAAGTCCGCCGAGCACGGAGATATCCTTTATCATATTGCCGCTGAGATCAAGCTTTTCAAGCTTTTTCAGCTCTCCCACCGGCGAGATATCGCTTATCGCGCCGTTCTTGTCGGGATATGATATACTGAGGCTTTTAAGCTCCGTCAGCTTTGAAAGCTCCCTGATATCGCTGTTTGTGAGCATCATACCCGAAAGATCGAGCTCCTCTGCGGTTATCGGATAGCTCCTGCCGCCTATCACGGCATTTTCCGAACCGGGCGCGGCAGTCTCAGAAGCAGTCTCCTCGGTTATTATTATCTCCGATACAACGGGCGGCGCGGTCTCGGTGATGATATCGGTCCCGTCCGGAGCGGTATCATCTGTCACCGTATCATATGCCGTATCGGACGGAGCCTGCACACTTCCGGCACATCCCGCCATCATAAGAACAGCAGCGGCACAAAGCGCTGCCATGAGTTTTTTTATTGCCATAATTATTCCTGCTTTATTTTTTCGTACTTAAAAATTGACTGTATACTATATTCTATCATATCCCGCAGGATTTTTCAATATTTTTTTCTGAAGCCGCGAAAGGGGCTGATGCATGATCTGCACCAGCCCCTCTTATATAACTCTTTTTTCACAATTTCAGCATATTACAGGAATCTCCTCGCCATTTCGGAAATGCCGTTGTCGTTGGTGGCTTCTCCGATCGCGCTGAATTTCCAGCCGCCGTTGCGGCGGTACAGCTCTCCGAATACGAGTGCCGTTCTGCCTTCAAAGTTTTCTGTCAGATTGTATCTGAAAAGCTCGCTGCCGTTTGAAGCATCGACTATCCTTATGAATGCGTTCTTTATCATGCCGAAGCTCTGTCCGCGCTCCCTGGCCTGATATATAGTCACCGTGAACACGATCTTTTCGTAATTCTGCGGAATATCGGGAAGATCTACGATGATCTGTTCGTCGTCGCCGTCGCCCCTTCCGGTGAGATTGTCGCCCTGATGATTTACGGCGCCGCTCTTGTGATTGAGGTTATGATAGAACACTACATCGTCATTCGATGTGAGCTTTCCGCCCGTCGATATCAGTATCGCAGATGCATCACAGTCTATATCCTCCGGCTTTTTGCCGAAAAGACCTCTCTTCTGTTCGACCTCATCCCAGCCGAGTCCGACTATGACCTTTTTAAGTCCGGCATCTCCCGGCTTGGTCAGATCCACTCTCTGTCCCTTTGTAAGATTGACAGACATATCAATATCCCTCCTTTTATCTTTATCTATCGCTGCAGTATCAGCCCTTTCCGGTCCTGACCTCGTTTGAACCTTTGCTGTTCACTACGAGCTTTCTGATGAGATCGACGGGGATTATCGAGATCGCCATACCGATGACCACGAGCCACTGCACAAGGCTGAGCGGAACGCAGTTCATGATCTTGCCGCCGACATATATCATAAGTACCTGTACTACCGTGATTATGCCGAGTATCTTCAAAAATCCGGGATTGCCCTTGATATTGTCAAAGAGATTGGTCTTTTCCGTTCTTGCGTTGAATGCGTTGAATACCGCAATGAATATGAACAGTGCGAAATATCCCGAGAAGAGAGCCGCAAAGCTGCTGACTTCGTTGCCCTTGGCATCGATGGTTATTATATCATGCTCGGGCGAGGGGATGTTTATGAACGGTGTTTCGGCAAATGTAGCCTCGATCGCCGTATCGGTAGCGTCTATCTCCCTGCCTGCGATCGAATTGTAGTCTACGAATACGTTCTGTATCGGCGAAAGGAACAGGAAGGAAAGACTGAGCAGGAGCGACCACGCCGCGCCTGTGAATATCTCGGACCACATATATCCCGAAACGATGTTTTCCTGTCTGGACTTGGGCTTTTCATTCATATATCTGTGGAGTGCGGGCTCTCCGCCGAATGCGAGCGCCGCAAGGGTATCCATTACGAGGTTTACCCAGAGTATCTGAGTGATAGTGAGCGGATTGTCCATACCGATGAGCGGGCATATGAATGATACCGCAACTGCCGCAACATTGATAGTGAGCTGGAATATGATGAATTTTCTGATAGAATTGAATATCGTTCTGCCGTAGAGTATAGCCTTGTCGATCGAATTGAAGTTGTCGTCAAGGATAACGATATCTGCGGCTTCCTTGGCAACTTCCGTGCCGCCGCCCATTGCAAAGCCGACATCCGCCTTTTTGAGCGCGGGGCTGTCGTTTACGCCGTCGCCCGTCATTCCGGCAACAAGGTCAAGCTCCTGTGCTATGCGCACAAGTCTCGATTTGTCGGAGGGAAGCGCTCTGGAGATAACACGGAGCCTGGGGAGGATTTTCTTTATCTCGTCATCAGAGAGGTTTGCAAGCTCGTCGGATGTGAGTGTCACAGCATCCTCGATATCGATAACTCCTGCTTCCTTTGCGATAGCGCAGGCAGTATCCTTGCGGTCGCCCGTGATCATAACTACCTGTACGCCGGCGCGGTGAACTTCCTCGATAGCCGTAACGGATTCGGGGCGCACCTCGTCTCTGATGCCGAGTATGCCGACCAGTGTCCATTCGCCCTCGGGGAGTTTTTCGCTCTCGGGATCAATGCTCTGATCCGATACCGCGAGCGCGAGCACACGTATCGCACGGGATGCGAGCTCGTTCATCTTTTCATTGATGATCCAGTTGTCCTTTACGGGCACCTTATTGCCGTCGGTGTCATAGAAGTACTTGCAGCGGGCAGTTATCCTCTCGGGCGCACCCTTTATGAGAGTGAACTGCCTGCCGTCCTTACAGACTGTCGTAGCGGAATATTTGTTATCGCTGTTGAAGGGGATGTTGGATATCCTCTGATATCCGTCTGTCTTCGGGCTGTTTATCGCAAATGTGAGCACGGCGCGTTCCGTTGCGTTGCCGCCGATAGCCCTGCCCTCGTTTATCACGGATGTGGCGTTTTCAAGGATAGATGCTCTGAGATATTCGTTCATCATACCCTTGGTCTCATCTACAGCCTTGAACTCTGTGCCGTAGCCGTCAACAAATGTTACTACCTCGAGCTGACCCTTTGTGATAGTACCTGTCTTATCGGAAAAGAGGATGTTGAGCGAACCCGCAGTCTCGATACCGTTGATCTTGCGGACAAGGACATTGTCCTTGAGCATCTTGCCCATGTTCTGAGCGGAAACTATGGCGATCATAAGAGGAAGTCCCTCGGGAACAGCCATTACTATGATTATTACCGCGAGGATGACCGCATCGAGCAGGTCGGTCACGATCTTTGCAAGCAGATCGGCCTGTGCGAAATATGCGGAAACGCCGCCCGATTCAAGGAATATTCTCGAGAACATCAGCGCCAGCGCGATAGCGATACCGCCGATATAGCCGAATTTGCTTATGCCGTCCGCGAGGTTCGCAAGCTTTACCTTCAGGGGCGAATCACGGTCATCGTCCTGCTGGAGCTCTGCCGCGATCTTGCCGTATTCCGACTTGTCGCCGACCGTGGTCGCCTTCATAACGGCATTTCCGGAACATACTATCGTACCTCTGAATACCTTGTATTCATTGAGGGTATCGAGAGCCTTGCCCTCCTCCTCGACATAATCCGCAGGCATGACCTTTTTGGTGGCCTCCTTGGATTCGCCGTTGAGGACGGACTGATCGACCTTTATAGTGCCGTCTGCTATAACGCCGTCGGCGGGGATCTTGTCGCCCGACTGGAGCATTATATAGTCGCCCGAAACGATATCGTCGATAGGTATCTCAACAACGGCGCCGTCTCTGTACACCTTGCAGAGTATCTTGGATGCCTCGTCCTGAAGCTTCTGGAAAGCGTTCTCGTTGTTGAACTCCGATATTGTGGAAACGAATGTCGCAAGTATCACCGCGATGGCTATACCGAGCGGCTCATACCATTCAACGCTCGACTCGATCACGCCAACTTTGCCAAGTATGAATATCAGTACATTAACAAGCAGCGCAACGACGAGTATCTTTATCATCGGGTCGTCAAAGTTGCCCTTGAGCTTTTCCCAGAATGATTCGCCCTTTGTTTCGGTCAGCTTGTTGCTGCCGTTTTCCTGCCGGGATCTTTCGACTTCCGCGGCGGTCAGACCTTTG
>JAILFE010000279.1 GCA_024697725.1 Oscillospiraceae bacterium | reverse complement strand
CTCGATACCGTACTTGCACAGGCACAGCCCCCAGTAAGCCTCGGATTCCTGCGGAAATTCCGAAACGATGCTTTCATATATTCCCGCCGCCTTGTCGAATTCGCTGGCGATACGCAGGCGGTTCGCACGATTGAACAGATTTACTTTCTTCTCATTGTCGGCAGACGGAACGGTCTGCTGAGTGCCGCAGTAATCGCACTCGCAGACGGTCATACCTTCGGAAACCTCGAGAGAACCTCCGCACATTTTGCACTTGAAAACAGCCATTGTTATTACCTCCGTACATATCTGAAAGATTTTGATGTTATAGTGAATTGGATTTCCTGAAGTTCGTCACTTCAGGAAAGTTTTTTGAAATAATTTGTCACAATACATTTATTATATTTTACCATATTATAGTGTAAATGTCAACATAATCATGTGCAATTTGACTATTCTTACAAATGAAATACTGTTGATTATGTGATATTATTACATTATGGATGCCATTATAAATGATATTTACCGTCAAATCTTTCGTCAGGCGAAATGAGGAGGAGCCGTATGAGAAACAGAAAGCTGAACATCTACAAAAGAAAAGACGGCAGATACGAGGGTCGGGCGTATCATGCCGCAGGAGGAAAGTATAAGTCGGTGTATGGAAAGACCGAGAAAGAAGCAGCCGAGAAGCTGCTGGACTACCTGAATGAGAACGAACATGGTAAGACCAAGGCAAGATGCAGGCGGTATTTCAATGATCTGCTCGATGAATGGTTCTGCACGCTGAATATCAAGGAGAGTTCGCTGTGCTGCTATAAGACTAAGATTGAGAACCATATCCGCCCGTATTTTACAGGTTTGAAATATGAGAACACAGATGAAACTGTCGTGCAAGCATTTATCAGATCGTTGAGAGCCAAAGGACTGAGCAGCAAATACATCGGCGATATCATTTCTATCGTCAAAACTTTTGCAAAATGGGCTCGGAAAACATATCATTATGAGAACAGGATCGCGGGTATAACTGCACCTAGGGTCGTTCATGAGCCTATATCATTATTGTCCGATGAGGAACAGCGCAGGCTGTGCGATCACATCAAGAATCACCCGGATACTTATAATATCGGCATATATATCACTCTGAACACAGGCGTTCGCATAGGTGAGCTGTGTGCCTTAAAATGGAACGATATCGATCTCGATAATAAAGTTCTTCATGTGACTAAAACGGCACAGAGAATACCCTGCAATACCGGCAAAAGAAAAAGTTCCGTCAGGATCACATCTCCGAAAACAGCATCATCTGTCCGTGATATCCCGCTGACCGATTTCCTTGTTGAGTATCTGAAACAGTATGCGGGAAGAAAGGATTACTATGTGCTTTCCGGTACATCAAGGATAGTTGAACCAAGGGCAATGACCTATTGTTTCAAGAGAACGCTGAAAGAAGCAGGTCTGCCGTCAGTTAAATTTCATTCGCTGCGTCACTTATTCTCGACAAATTGTTTGCAGGCGGGATTTGATATAAAAACACTCTCGGAGATACTCGGTCATTCAAATGCCGCCACAACGTTGAAGATATATGTTCATTCGTCTATGGAAAGAAAGCGCGAATGTATGTCGCTGCTCAAGCCCGCTGCGTGATTTTACCGTCAGTTCTTTACCGTCGGAATCTGCGCAAACAACGCATTACCGTACATTGTGAGCATTTTATCCTAAAGTGACGAACTTCAGGAAAGTTTTTCATTATATTTCAGAAACCACCACTGACAGAAAAACAGAAAGAAGGCAACCGACAGAGATCAAAGATACGCTTACGCATCGAGCGCATTCTCGGTCAGATGACAAGGCAGCTGCATGGTATAAATATCCGCTCGATCGGTCTGACCCGCGCATTGTTTAGGGCTGTTGAATCTTGTTTACAACTTCATGAGTTATGAATTTCTGAAACGTCCTGCGCCTCAATCTGCACAGCATTATTCAAGGGATTAAACTAAAAAACGGCGGTCATGGCATTTCTGTTACCATAACCGCCGGCATTTCATGCTCTTTCCGCCTTAAAATACATCTCCAAGGCCTTTTCCACAATACCTACTACCTCCTTTTTAGGAACACCCTTGAAATATCTTTCAAACACTTCCCTATCGAGTGCTATCCTGTTTGTTCTGTCCATCCTGACCGACAGCGCATTACTGCCGCTTAAAATCTGTTCTATCATGCCTGGAGTAAGCTCCTTGGTGCTCTTGTAAAGCTCTCGTATCTCCCATGCTGTATTCATATCCAAAGTAGCTTTTCCAATCTTTGACATACAATCAAATAGCATTTTCTGGTCTTCTATGGATAAATAGGAAATATGCACAGCTGCTCGTATGCTGATATTTCCTATGTCTACAAGGTCTTTTAGTTCATCACATAGTTCGTTGATACGTATAAGACGTGTAACCGTCATATGTGAGATCCCATAATCATCAGCAACTATAGTCTTTTTTCTGCCCATTGGTTGGGGCACCACTGGTGCCCCGCTTTCATTTTCACATATATTTCCATTCTCAAGCGCTCTCAGCTCCTCATTTATAGCTTCTAACTTCTTCTCATCAAACAGTTTCTTATACCGCAAAGCCACCGCAAAAGCCTGTTCACTTATCTTCAAATCAGAAAAGCCTCTTTGGATCAGATTCGACTCGATAGCCATTATCTGTGCGATTTCATCGGATATATCTGTCTTTATTACCACGGGAACTTTTTCAAGCCCCGCCAGACCGCTGGCATATACCCTGTTATGTCCGGATATTATCTCAAACTTGTCACTGTTCTCTATTGTGCGTGCAATAATAGGCACTATAACACCATTTTTCTTTATGCTCTGCACCATATCATCAAGGCGTTCGCCCTGATACAGGGCGAACGAATGCTTTGCAAAGGGTCTGAGCATGGTTATGGATATAAGCTTGACCTCGCCGTCCATGACCTTTGGT
>JAILFE010000270.1 GCA_024697725.1 Oscillospiraceae bacterium | reverse complement strand
AAGCCGATCAAGATACCCAACCAGATCGGAAACGGCGCTATCAAGGACAACCTTTCCTCCGTATCCTCGTGGATGAAGACCTACCGTCAGCAGCCGCTCGAGATCGACTATATCGAGCTTTCTCCCGCGTCGGCGGAATTTAACAGCATAAAGAGCAGCTTCTTTAAGTCGCTCGGATTCGGTACGAGGGGTTTCTTCGGATCGTTCTTCGAGGATTATACCGTGCTTTCAGATACCACTAAGGATTCGGTCAATGTATGGAGCAGCCTCGGACGCGATCAGACCAATGTTGTAAAGCAGATGGTCGATTCCGAATTCAACGGCAATTACGGCGTCGATGTCGCCATAAACCTTGTGCAGGGCGGTATCATGGAGGCAGTTCTCGCGGGCAAGGGCCCCGATGTTGCGATATTCATCGGCGGCGAATATCCCGTCAATCTTGCGATACGTGAGCTTCTCGTTCCGCTAAACGATATGGACGGCTTTGACGAAACTGTGTCCAAGTTCTCGAACAACGCGCTTGTTCCGTATACTTACGACAAAAAGACCTTCGTTATCCCGCTCACACGTAATTTCCCGATGATGTTCTACCGCAAGGATATGCTCTCCGAGATCGGTCTGTATGAATATCCCGAGACATGGCAGGATCTCATAGATATGCTCCCTGCATTCCAGAGGAACTATATGCAGCCCGGACTTATCCTTCCCGCGAACATAAACGGAACGTCTATATCCCCCGCAACGGAGTCGGGTCATACCTTTGCTCTTCTGATGCTCCAGTCGGGACTCAACTATTATAATGAGGAGCAGACAAAGACCACCTTCGAGACCCAGGAGGCGGTAGAAGCGTTCGATATGTGGACGAAATTCTATACCACCTACGGCTTCGATCAGGTGTATGACGCATTCACGCGCTTCAGAACGGGTGAATCGCCGATAATCATACAGGACTACTGCACATTCTATAATCAGCTCAATACTGCGGCTCCCGAAATAAAGGGTCTGTGGGATTTCGCTCCCGTTCCCGGAACTCTCCGCGATGACGGCACGATATCACACGCTTCCAATTCCTCGGGCTCCGGCGCTATGATACTCAGCAGCTGCAAGAACTACAATAATGCATGGACATTTATAAAGTGGTTCTCCGACACCGAGCGCATGACAGAATATGCGACGAACGTCGAGGGTGTTATGGGCGCTATGGGACGTGTCGCTCCTGCGGATCCCGCTGTGCTCAAAAAGCTCAACTGGTCGAAGACCGAGCTTGAAAAGATCACCGCACAGATGGAATCGCTCGATGAGATACCGATAATCCCGTCGTCCTATGTTGTGACACGCGGCGTCATGAACGCCTTCAGATCAGTCGTTAACGACCACGACAACGCAAGAGAGACACTTCGCTGGTACAATAAGGATATTAACGCCGAGATCACGAGAAAACGTGAGAACCTCGGTCTTGAAACAGATGAAGAATAAGACTGGAGGTAATTGAATTGGCATATAAATCAGCGGAAGAGATCCTGCTGCCGAATGAAAGGAAGATGTCGGCGAAGGAAAAACGCGAGTATACACTGCATGAGATGAAGCGCAACAAGATATGCTATCTGATGATAGCGCCGTTCATGCTTCTGTTTCTGGTGTTCACCGTAATACCTATCATAATGTCGCTGCCTATGGGCTTCTGTGACTTTGATATGGCTCATTTCCCGCGGTGGGTCGGACTTCAGAATTTCTATACCCTCTTCATTGAGGATGATGTGTTCTTAGGCTCGATAAGGACTACTCTCATATTTGCGCTTTTCACGGGTCCTCTCAGCTATGCGCTCAGCTTCCTGCTCGCATGGCTGATAAACGAGCTGCATCCCGTGCTCAAAACGGCGTTCACGCTCATATTCTATGCGCCGTCTATGGCGGGAAACATCTACTTTGTATGGCAGCTCATATTTTCGGGTGACTCCTATGGCTACCTCAACTCCGTGCTTCTGGATCTCAGCATAATAACCACACCGATCCAGTGGCTCACCGACGCGAATTATCTGCTTATCTGCGTCATCATCGTTCAGCTCTGGATATCCATGGGCGCGGGCTTCCTGGCGCTTCGTGCGGGCTTCCAGGGCATCGATAAGTCGATGTATGAGGCGGGCGCTATCGAAGGCATCAGCAACCGCTGGCAGGAACTCATACATATAACTCTCCCTTCTATGGGACCTCAGCTCATGTTCGCAGCTGTTATGCAGATCGTGTCATCCTTTACAGTCGATATCGTCGGAAGAATGCTCTGCGGCTTCCCCTCGACCGATTATAAGGCACATACAATAATGACTCACGCCTTTGACTACGGCTGGGTGAGATACGAAATGGGTTATGCATCGGCAGTATGCTTCGTGCTGTTCATAGCAATGCTCGTATGCAATAACGTCATAAGCAGGATACTCGGCAAGTATATGGATTGATAAGGGGTGAGCCGGACACAATGAGCAAAAAGAACAAAAACAAGCTTGATATAGCTGCACAGCAGGCGGCGGAAAATGCTGCGGCTCTCGAAGCACTGAAGAAAAGGCGCGAAAAGGAACACCGTAAGATGGAACGCTCCAAGGGTACGAACAAGCGCGTCGGCAAATCGTGGAAGAACGATGTGGGGATATTCCTTCTGCTGACTGTCCTCGGACTGTTCATGATCTTCCCGATATATCTTTCGGTGATAAACTCGATGAAACCCGTGAACGAGTTCTTCATCTTCCCGCCTAAGCTTTATGTCATGCAGCCTACGACCGACAACTTCCGCGATCTTTTCAAGGTCGCAAACAACTCGTGGGTGCCGTTCAGCAGAAATATTTTCAACAGTATCTTCGTCACAGTGGTGGCTACCTTCTTTGAGGTCATATTCGCATCCATGGCGGCATTCATACTCGCCAAGTGCAGATTCCCCGGAGTGAAGTTCCTCAATCAGGTGATCGTCATATCGCTGCTTTTTCAGAGCACGGTAATATATATCATGCAGTATATCGTAATGGCAAAGCTCGGCATGATAAATACCTACTCCGCGCTCATCCTTCCGCTGATACCTTCGTCGATGGGTCTGTTCCTCATGCGCCAGAGCATCAGTCAGATACCCGACGCCATGATCGAGGCGGCAAAGGTGGACGGCGCAGGACTTATGAAGATCTGCTGGGGCATCGTTATGCCCAACAACAAGCCCGCTCTTATGACGATCATCATCTTCCAGTTCCAGGCGGCGTGGAATGCCAACGGCGGTTCCATGGTATATGATGAGGCTCTCAAAACGATACCCGTTGTCGTTCAGCAGATAGCTGCGGCAGGTATCGCAAGACAGGGCGCTGTATATGCCTCCGCTGTTATCCTGATGATCCCGCCTCTGGCGATATTCATCGCGGCACAGAGCCAGGTCATGGAAACAATGGCACACGCAGGTATGAAGGATTGATACTATATGAAAAGGGTGATGATATGTCAGGCTTGAAAAAGCTTTTGTCCATAGCAGCTGCGGCGGCTCTCGGGGTCTCGATGGCAGCGGTGAACGTAAGCGCTCTCGAGGCATATGAGCCGTACAGCTATGACCGCTGGGGCGATGCTGTTCCGTCACAGGCTGGGTATACTGCCGAATATATCGTTGACGGGAACACTATTGGCTGCGGCGCATTCAGCGAGCCGTCGGATATATACTTTTCGCACGACCATAAATTCTATATCGCCGACAGCAAGAACAACAGGATCGTTGTCACGGATGTGGATTTTAATCTTGTCGGTATTATAGATGAGCTCGAATACGACGGCAAAAAGGAAAAACTCAAGGCTCCTGCGGGAGTGTATGTGGATCAGTATACAAAAGCGGTATACATATGCGATACCGAAAACGAGCGCGTCATCAAGTGCGATGAGAACGGGAAGATCGACAGATTCTTTGAAAAGCCCTCAAGCGAGCTCTTTTCGGAGGAGCTGACGTTTAACCCGAAAAAGGTCATTACCGATAAGGCAGGGAATGTATATGTCGTTGTACAGTCCGTGACCAAGGGTGCGGTAATGTACGATTCAAAGGGCGAATTCCTCGGATATTACGGCGCGAACCGCGTTGAGGCTACTTCAAAGGTACTGTGGAACGCCTTCTGGAACACGATCTCCACCGAGGAGCAGCGTGCGCGTTCGGTAAAGAGCACGCCGACAGGCTTCACGAGCTTTGATATCGACGATGAGGGCTTTATATATACGGTAACTGCGTCGAGAGAAGTCAAGACCGATGCCGTGAAGAAGCTCAACCCCAAGGGCGCGAATATACTCGAAACGCTCGGCGCGACCGAGACTACATACGGCGACAACCCGCCCGCGTACTATTCGCTGTATTCAAAGGAATCACAGCTCACGGATATAGATATCGGCCCCAACGGGGAGATAAATATACTCGATTTCGTACACGGAAGAGTGTTCCAGTACGACAAGCTCGCGAACCTCATGTTCATCATGGGCGGACAGGGAGAACAGCTCGGCACATTCAGGAGCGCACAGGCGCTTGAAACGTATGACAATAAGATATATGTCATAGATGCGCTCAAAAACAATATCACCGTATTCAGAAGGACAGCATTCGGCGAGATAGTCACCAAGGCGACGAACCTCTACAACGAAGGATTCTATGAGGAATCCTATGAGCCTTGGAAGGATGTGCTGAAATACGACGGCAATTACCGCCGTGCATATATCGGCATCGGAAACGCGCTCTTCCAGCGCGAGGACTATAAGAACGCCATGAAATACTATAAGGTCGCAATAAGCCGCAAGCGCTATAACAAGGCTTATGAGGGCTACCGTAATCTGTTCCTGAAAAAATATTTCTCGGCGATAGTTGTTTTCATCGTTGTGATAATCGTTTTTGTCATAGTTTACAAGCGGCTGAAGGCCACCGGCAGGCTCGGCAAAAAACGCAGACGCAGACTGTGAGGTGAGAGAAAATGTTGGATCTGACAAAAGGGCAGTTTTTAAAACACGTCATATTCCATCCGTTCGAGGGATTTGAGGATCTGAGATGGAAAAAGGGCGGGTCGGGAAGGATCGCCTTCGGTATAGTTTGTCTGCTGTTTTTCCAGCAGCTTGCGTGGGACAGACTTTACGGTTTCCAGTACTACGTGGCTTATGACAAGCTGTTCAATATCGTGCCGTATCTGTTCAAGAGCTTTGTGCTGTTCTTCACGTTCGTCGTTGCGAACTGGGCGATGTGTACACTGTTCGACGGCGAAGGCAGTCTGAAAAATATATATATAAATACGGCTTACGCACTTGTGCCGTATATCACGGGATACCTTATCGGAACATTTCTTTCACATTTTCTCGTTCAGGATGAATACATCTTTATTGAAGCGTGCGAGATAATAGGCACGGCGTGGACAGTGGTGCTGTTCATATCGGGGATAAAGGCTGTACACCAGTTCACGATATGGAAAACACTGTGGCTGCTGCTGCTTACGCTCGTTGCAATGGTAGCGATACTGTTCCTGCTGGTCCTTCTGCTCACACTTTTCCAGCAGGTACTGATATTCGTTCTTTCGTTATACACCGAGATAACCTACAGATTCAGAGTTTAAACGGAAAGGCAGTGGAGATAGATAAATGCACGGAAAAATCAAGAAATTCGTTGCGGGTATTTTGTGTCTTGCGGTAATTGCTCCGTTCAGCATTTCCGTATACTCCGATAACGAGGAGGAAGC
>JAILFE010000184.1 GCA_024697725.1 Oscillospiraceae bacterium | reverse complement strand
CGTAAGGAGAATCGATGACCTCGGCAGAGTGGTCATCCCGAAGGAGATACGCAGGACTATGCGTATACATGAGGGTCCCTCACAGACATCATTGATACAGGATTATGACTTCTATAAAGCTATGAGGGATATTGCTGAGAGGTTGGATCTACATAAATAATACAGGACGCCGTGCAGGAGAACTCATTCCTGCACGGCATTGATTTCTGATAGTATAATAATATCTCTGGTTAATTCGTCTATCAATTATTTAGTTATGATAACAGTTCCCTGATTTGCTCATCAGTATAGCCTTTATTTCTCCACTTTTCAATAAGTTCATTTTGCAACAGAGGGCAGTATATCAGCTTGAAATCGCCGTCAAGCTTTGCAGTAAGTTTTTCGTGAGTGCGGCTGTATCTCCGTCCGGGTGCGCAGAACCGAAAATGATAAGGGCTTTCATTGAGAACCTCACAGATAGCTATTTTATGATTATGAGTTTCATCAGTTTCTGTTTCCACTCTTCCTCTTTGAAACCCACCAGCACAAACCCGTCCCCGATGACCATCGGTCTCTTCACGAGCATACCGTCCGATGCAAGCAAAGCGAACTGCTCGTCCTCGGGCATATCCGGCAGCTTTTTTGACAGCTCCATTTCGCGGTACTGTATACCGCTCGTGTTGAAAAAGCGTTTCAGCGGCAGCCCGCTCAGCTTGTGATACTTGCGGAGCGAAGCCTCGTCGGGGTGGTCGGTCTTGATGTCGGAAAGCTCATATCTGATGCCGTTATTGTCCAGCCATTTCAGAGCCTTCTTGCAGGTGGTGCATTTGTTGTAGCAGTATACTTTCAGCATGGGTTTTCCTCCTTATCGTATCTCGCGGGTCTCATCGAGTATCTCCGCTTCGGTGTTTTCCTCCACGAACAGTGATATCTCGTCCATGATGCTGTCGGCAAGAGCGTTGTTCGGAACGATGGCGGCAATGCCGATCACGATGATCTGATGAGTGTCCTGCTCATCGATCTCTGCTGCCGAAACATGGAAGCGGTTCTGTAATTTCGCCATAAGACTTTTTACGATCATTCTTTTCTCTTTCAGGCTGTGTACCCATGGGGCGTGCAGCCTGAATATCATTGCTGCAATAAGCATTTTATTTCCTCCGTTTATTTAGTGCGTGCTCAATAACCGCCCTACGGGCGGTTATTGGCAGAAGCGGCTGCTTACAGCCGCTTCTGCTGCTGCAAATCAAAGATTTGCAGCGCACTACCTGATTAATGTCTGCTTATTGCTGACCTACGGTCAGCAATAGTTCAAGATTTTTGGGCTTATCAGCTCAAAAATCTTGCACTCAAAAAGCCGAAAAGCACTCCGAAGTTGCACTATTACGTACTTTTCGGCTTTTTGAGCAGACATTAATATAGTGCGTGCCCGATAACCGACCTGCGGCTCTTGGGCATATACTGATATATTTCAGATACATTATAGCACAGTATTTTTGGCAAAGCAAGGAGATGTTGTTATGGATATTAAGAATGCCGACCCGAAAAAGACCGAGGAACTGCTGAATACTCTCGGAAAAAAGCTGGGGATGCCTCCGGAACAGCTGAAAAATGAGCTCATGCAGGGGAAATTCGACAGCGCTATCAAAAATATGAAGCCCGATGAGGCGGCAAAATTCAACAGGGTGATGAACGATCCCTCGCTGCTCGAAAAACTGATGAGCGCACCGCAGGCACAGGCACTCTACAAGAAGCTGTCTGACGGATAAAACGATCATATCAAAGGGGTGATACCGTGGACAGTATGTCGGATAAAATAAAGGGGCTGCTTGACGATGAGGAGAGTATGCAGCAGCTCAGAGAGCTTGCCGATATGCTGAACGCCGGTATCGCCGACAGCGTCTGCGAACAATCGGCAGAAAGCTTTGATCCTCCGCCGAAGAGCGCTGCGGGCGGTATTCCGGATATATCACAGCTCATGGGCATGATAGGCGGAAATACAGGAAATTCGCCGGATATGGAGCTTATAATGCAGCTCATAGGGATACTGCGCACGAGCTCGGAAAATGACGACAGCCGCGCACTGCTCATTGCGCTGCGCCCGCTGCTCTCGGCGGACAAACAGGAACGCATAGACAAGGCAGTGAAGCTGTTGAGGATATATACGGTATACAAGGAGCTGCGAAGCAGAGGTATGCTGACAAGACTGGGGGATATGATCTGACAGGATATGGATATATTGAATGGTATAGATGCAGCTCAGCAGAGGATATCCGAGCAGAACAGGGTCGCAAGACAGTATGCCAGACGCAGCAATTTCGCTGCGGGGAATGCTCTGCAAAGACAGGACGAAGCGCCGCGGGCGGATGATGCCCCCAAAAGCGCCGGAAAGAGCATTGAGGATACCGTAAAAAGCAGTCTTCCGGAATATATACGCACTGCGGACAGCGAGAAGCTGCTGATAATGGCGCTGATAATACTGCTTGTGTCGGAGAATGCAGACCCCGCGCTGATAATCGCGCTTATATACATAATCATGTAGATGAGGACAAAGGCTATGGAGAAATTTCTGATAATATCATTGTGTGCGGCTGCAGCGGGATATATCCTGTTCTGCTCACGGAGAAAGCATCCCGTATATACGGCGCTCTGCGGGATGCTCACAGGGGGAGCGGCACTTCTGATCGCATCTGCTGCGGGATATGTACATACGGATATCTTCACTGCGGCGGGGGCGGCGGTATTCGGTGTGCCGTTTGTCATACTGTGCGCTGTTTTGCGGTAAACGATGAGAAATCGCGCATTGCTGTGTCAAATTTCCTTGCATGGCGGTCAAATTGTAAAAATCAATAAAAAATCACTTGATATATTTCATATTATAGTGTATAATGTATGATAAGAGGGATCGCTGCCTGTGGGCAGCGATCTTATAGACGGTAACTGCATATAGGAGACGACCCTCCCGGGGGAGGCGAAAATGGCAGACAAAAAAAATAAAGGCCCGGAATACAGGGGCAAAACAAAGACAATATCCAAGAGCATGATCGTGCTGGCCGATCTTCTGATCGCAGCGGGGATGCTGATAATATGTTCTGTGTATGTTTCCGGAACAAACAATAAGATATCGGCCGAAAGGCGCGATTCGTTCGCGGCGATCGTTTCTTCAGAGGTAAAGATCGCCGAAAACTCGCTCAACACCGAAAGGTTCATATGCATGGACAGAGCGGGATATATAAACGACAGGGAAATGACTGTCGGGGATGCGCTCATCTATCTGGATTCCTCGGAGATGTTTTCAGCTGCTTCGTGGCATATCGTGGATTATGATACTCTCTGCGATGCGTCAACGCGGCTTGCGCTGATACCCGATGGCAGTGAAGCATTCAAAAAGCTCGCCGCAGCCGTAAGGCTTGGCAGTGATGAGGATATGCCGGATATGTTCGGCACATATACCGATAATACCACGGGCAAGCCCTCTGCTGCATTCTGTCTGGATATCGCACTGACCTCAGACGGCATGAAAAAGCATTATCTTCTGATGAGATCGGTATCGCTCGCACAGCTGACAAAAGACTGGGCGTTCCCCACCGGCTATGAGAATGCGGGGCTTATGCTCATCGACAGCAGCGGTGATTTTATCGTGGGTTCCGCTTCGTTTGATACGGACAGCTTCGGAGAGTATATCACTTTGTACGGCGACCCGGGCTTTGACCGCAGCTCGGCTGCCGCCGGGAATTATTTCGGACATTTTGGTACAAAGGTATTCAGGAACAGCGCGGGCGTGCAGACAATATATGTATGTGTGCCGTCATATACCGCCGGGCTTTATTTTGTCGGATATATCCCCGAATCCGATGCGGGGCAGGGAATGCTCGGCACAGGTATCATCATAATAGCGGGTATCGCGCTGTTCCTTATATTCATAGTGGATATCTGCTATATATTCTATATCGGAGGCAGGCTCACAAGGAGCATGGATGAAGCGGCTGCCGCAAACGCAGCAAAGACACAGTTCCTCGCTTCGATGTCGCACGATATCAGAACTCCGATGAATGCGATAATGGGACTTGCCGTGATAGCGCGGAGGAATATAGGCGATCCCGAAAAGGTAGGGAACTGCCTTAACAAGATAAGCTTTGCGGGGAACCACCTGCTGACGCTGATAAACGACGTGCTCGATATCTCCAAGGCGGAATCGGGGAAGATAACGCTGAATCCCGCGGCATTCTCGCTGTCCGATATAGCGGACGAGCTCGTCAATATGATAAAGCCCCAGATAAGGGAGAAAAATCAGGAATTCGATATACATACAAGGGATATCGTACACGAGCACATCTTTGCGGACGAGCTCAGGATAAGCCAGATATTCGTGAATCTTCTCACAAACTCCGTGAAATATACCGGTGTCGGCGGAAAGATAACGGTGGAGCTTTCGGAGAGGATGCTGCCGGACGACCCCTCAAAGGTGGAGCTGACATATTCGATAAAGGACACGGGCGTGGGCATGAGCGAGAAATTCATGCAGTATATGTACCAGCCGTTCACCCGTGCCGTCGATACACGTATAGACAAGCTCCAGGGCACGGGGCTCGGACTTGCGATAATCAAGCGGCTGGTCGATATCATGGAGGGAACTATCGAATGCAGCAGTGAGCAGGGCAGAGGAACTGTATTCACCGTGAGGATACCTCTGCTAATCGCCGAGGAAGACAACGCCGAGCTGATGCTCCCGCCGATGACCGTGCTCATAGCCGATGATGACGAGATATCGCTCGAATCGGCAAAGGAGATCTTTCTGTCGCTCGGTATCGAGCCCGATCTCGTGAACAGCGGGAAAAAAGCTGTCGATGCGGCATACGAAAAGCACATCAGCCGTGACGACTATTCGGTGATAATACTTGACTGGAAAATGGCAGGGCTCAGCGGGGTCGAGACCGCAAGGAGACTTCGCAGCAGCATAGGCAGCGAAACGCCGATACTGGTCGCAAGCGCGTATGACTGGGACGATATCGAAAAGGATGCTTACAAGGCGGGCGTGAACGGGTTCATAAACAAGCCGCTTTTCAGGACGACTGTATATTCAAAGCTCAGTGCGATAGGCAGAAAGCTGTCGGATCCGGGGATCATCCCGGAGGAAAACACAGCCGATCTCAAAGGGAAGAGGATACTTGTAGCTGAGGACAATGACCTCAACTGGGAGATCATCCATGAAACGCTGGGGTATTACGGCATAATCTCCGACAGGGCGGAAAACGGGAAGATATGTGTCGATATCATGAAGACCGCCGCTGTGGATATGTACGACGCCGTGCTGATGGATATACAGATGCCCGTTATGAACGGAAGGGACGCCTGCATAGAGATACGCCGCATGAAGGATGAGAAAAAGCGCGCTGTTCCCGTGATAGCCATGACTGCTGATGCCTTTGCGGAGGATATAAAGGCCTGCTTCGATGCGGGCATGAACGGACATATCGCAAAGCCCGTCGATCTCAAGCTGCTGTTCAGGGAGCTGAAGAAAGCCGGTGTCGGAAAGCAGTCCCCGTAGATGTACCGCCGCTGCGTTCCATGAAAGGAGAAATCAAAGAATGACAGATTATATTCCGCAGGATCACGAGGAAGGGACAAAGACCGTTCCGGACGGATTTGCACAGGCGGGGATAAGTTTTGATGATCTGCTCTCGCACTGCATCGGGAACCGTGATCTTGCCATGCGTATGCTTAAAAAGTTCGGAAATGACAAGAGCTTTCCACGGCTTGCCGAGGCTATGGGAAGGGGCGATCATGAAGCGGCTTTCGAGGCGGCTCATGCTCTCAAGGGAGTATCCGGCAATCTTGGAATGACAAAGCTGTATGAGGCTGACTGTCAGCTGACCGATGCGCTGAGAGGCGGTGCTGACAGGGAAGAAGCAGAAAGGCTCTATCCTGTGGTATGTGAGCATTATGACAGGGTGATGAGCTTTCTTGCGACACTCGAATGATATCGTGGCATCCTGCGGGAGGTACATATCCCGCAGGATGCTTGTTTTTCGTTGAGATGAATATCTGCCATTGACAACAGCGAAACGGTGTGATATAATATCATTTATGGTATTATATAATGTCTGCTCAAAAAGCCGAAAAGTACGTAATAGTGCAACTTCGGAGTGCTTTTCGGCTTTTTGAGTGCAAGATTTTTGAGCTGATAAGCCCAAAAATCTTGCACTATTGCTGACCGTAGGTCAGCAATAAGCA
>JAILFE010000232.1 GCA_024697725.1 Oscillospiraceae bacterium | reverse complement strand
GAGCCGGGTTTTTATCAAAAAACCAGCGTTTTGATCGGTACTCATATAGAACAATACAGGCAAAAGCAATATGTCACTTAATTCACTGGGATACATAATCCTGTTCATGATTATATTGGTGATGTATTACCTGATCCCGGCAAGGCTCAGGGTTTATTTGCTTGCCGTTTCAAGTATCGGATTTTATATACTGTGGGGAATCCCGGCACTCTGCGGGCTCCTCGCGGTCACGGCAATGACTTATATTTCAGCGGTCATCATTTCTGCATCACAGGATAATCCGGCGAGCCGTAAGGCAGCTCTATGCGTAACATCACTGGTCATTGTCTTCATTCTTGCTGCCATAAGGATGCTTCCCAAGGGAAGCATCATAGTACCTGTCGGTATATCCTTTTTCTCTCTCCAGGCCATCGGGTATGTCATCGATGTATATAAAGGGAAGGTAAAAGCAGAGAAGAACTTTATAAGATATATGCTTTATATATCGTTTTTCCCTACTGTGACTTCGGGCCCTATCCAGAGATCTGATACACTTCTTGCCCGGATAAATGAAGATAAGGAATTCGGCTATGACAGGGTAAGGACCGGTCTGCTTATGATGGCATATGGTCTTTTTGCCAAGAATTTTGTGGCAGATAGGCTGGGACTCTTTGTAGAGAAGGCATACAGCGGATATGAGACACAGACCGGTTTTGTACTTATGCTTGGCGTGATCATATATGCTTTTCAGCTGTACTGTGATTTCATGGGATATTCCTGCATCGCACTCGGGTCTGCCAAGGCACTTGGCTTTGAACTTCCGGATAATTTCAGGCAGCCGTATTTTTCATCATCTGTTAAGGAATTCTGGGGCAGGTGGCACATCTCGCTCTCAGTCTGGCTCAGGGATTATATCTATTTTCCTCTCGGGGGAAGCAGAAAAGGCAGGATCAGGACTCTTATCAATATCGCCATAGTATTTCTTGTCAGCGGTATCTGGCACGGGAGAGGACTGACTTTTCTGGTATGGGGACTGCTCCACGGAGTATTCAGGATCTTCGATGAACTGACTCTTAAAAAGAGAGAAGAAATGATCTCCGGATCAAAGAACGCCGTTGTAAAAACACTTCTCAAGGGGCTGTTCGTAATACTGACCTTTGCGGCTGTGGATTTTGCTTGGCTCTTCTTCAGGGCTGAATCACTGCAGACTGCTTTAGTGATCGTTAGAAGGATGTTAACGGAAAATGCTGCACTGTATTCATTGCGTAACGGACTGTACGCATTCGGATTATCGAAAAAAGAACTGGCTGTATGGTTTGCAGGCCTTTTGATCGTTCTTGCAGTAGACCTGCTGCATGAAAGGGGAATCCATATAGGAGAGCGTATTAAGAACTGTAATGTCTTTTTGCGGTGGTCTGTGTATATTGTTTTTGTTTTGTTCATACTTGCTTCAGGTATTTACTATTATGGATATTCTGCACAGACATTTATTTACTCCGGATTTTAGATGTATTGTTAGATGAAGAAACTTGTGATTAAACTTACAATATTATTATTTGCTGTCCTTGGGGTTCTTATCACCCTTGAGGTGCTTTCCTGCATTGATGATACGAAAGAAGCAGTGGCACGCCTTACAAACAGCGGGGACTATCTTACTCAGGGGAGCGGCACTACAGAAATCACTCCTGTTATTGATTCTGTGTCTGAACATGATGGTGCAACTGTCCTTGTTCTTGGAGATTCTATAGCAAGACAGATGTTCAGCGGGCTGGATGAAGAACATCCGGACATAAGGATTGCCTGCGCCAATGCTGCGATCAATATTTCGGGACAGTACATGCTCGCATCTGTCTTTCTTGATTCGCATCCCGAGGCAACTGACATATGGTTATATGCCCATCCGCTTACGCTCACAAGAGGATATGATCTTGAACTTGGCTACGGATACGCTGTAATGCCCTTTGCAATAGACGGTAGTCTGAAGTATCTTGATGACCGGACAATGGAGGAGATGAGATCTGTGTATGGAAGCCTGTCCATGAATCCTGATGTTGCCTCCTTC
>JAILFE010000165.1 GCA_024697725.1 Oscillospiraceae bacterium | reverse complement strand
GCTTATACGCTGGGATATTTGTATCTATTACATCGAGATGTATGGCAATATCTCCGTTTTTCCTGCAATGATCCTCTATATCTGCAAGCATAGCGCAGCTCATTTTGCTCCCATGCTTTTCCGGGATGACAGCAAGCGCATGTATTGTAGCGATTGAGGGCGCAAAACGTATAAAGAAAAGTGACCTTTTTCATCTCAATCTTTCACAGGTGGTATATAACGCATCGGGAATTTGTATCCCGAGGAAAAAGTTTTTTGAAGTTGACTGCTATGACGATAACGGACTGAAAAAGTCGGGCTTATCGGCAAAGGAAAACCCATCATAACAAGAGGCGCTTGCGGCAGAATGATGGTTTTAGTTATTTTGGTAAAAAATATCCCGGCAGACTTTACCTGTTTTTTGAACTGCAGATCTATCGACGGAATGCTAGCCGACAAAGAAGGCGGTAACGGTTCTTACCATTAAAAATATAATATGCGCTGCATTGATACAGACTAAGGAAATGTTGTTCAAATCGTTTCCTTTATACTCATTTTTTGAAAAACCCATTAAGCACTTTTTCGGAAAAGTGCACTATTTCATCCGCAGAATATGCGGAAATGCGAATACATATTCCCATTTCCGCAGTCGTGGCTGCAGCTTCGATCCCGTCACACTCGGGCAGTTCACCAATATCAAAGCCATAAACGTAGATCATACCCATGTGAGTATGCTTTTCAAAAAAACCAATGCCCGAAAGTTCAGCTTCGCTCGGCACAAGGCGCACGTTGTCAAGGAATTTCAGCTTTTCTCCTATATAAACAGCCGTCCGCGAACGGTAGAGATCAAACTGAAAGCTTTCTTTCATCGCCGCTCTGCCGCAGGATATTATATCGCACATCGCAAATCGTGAATTTTCCGCAAGATGGATCTCTGTCTGCGAATTGAAAACGCTATGACCGAACGGAATTACAGGACAAGGCATGTATAGCAGCTTGGTGCCCTCTTCGGCAGAAATATCTACCCTCTGCGAAGCTCCTCTGTTTTCAGACTTAAAAATCTTTGTGTAAGATTGCCCCGTGAATTTAAGCGCCGTATCTTTTCCTGCGTTTATTCCGATATCATACCAATCACCCTCAAGTATTCCTGCACTGGCAGTCATCATCATCACTTCGGTATATTCGTTACGATAAAAAGGCTTTGCGATCTTTATTGGGGAAGTGAATCGGCTGTCGGAAATTACCGTCCGTTCGCCGTTATTCTCTGCCCTAAGATATAGTTCACTCATTTCAAGTCCTCAAAAAGAACGTTTTTCTTTATCCAATCGATAACTGCATCGACTCCTTCAAGCGTCATAAGATTTGTAAACATAAAAGGTCTGTCTCCTCTCATACGCTTTGAATCGGACGCCATAACATCAAGGCTTGCACCAACGAGCGGAGCAAGGTCGGTCTTGTTTATGACGAGCAGGTCGGAACGTGTAACGCCGGGACCTCCCTTACGCGGTATTTTTTCGCCCTGCGCAACATCTATTACATATATTGAAGCGTCTGCAAGATCGGGTGAAAACGTTGCGGAGAGATTATCACCGCCGCTTTCTATAAAAATGATCTGAACATCGGGAAAATTCTTTGCCATTTCATTGACCGCTTCAAGATTCATCGAACAATCCTCTCTTATAGCGGTATGAGGGCATCCTCCCGTTTCAACTCCGACTATCCTTTCGGGCGGAAGTGCGGATTTTTTGATCAAAAATTCAGCATCCTCTTTAGTATAGATATCGTTTGTAACAACACAAATGCTGTATTCCTCCGACATTTTTCTTGTAAGACGTTCAATAAGCGCAGTCTTGCCTGAGCCGACAGGACCGCCAACGCCGATCTTAACATAAGACATATTTTTCAACCTTTCAGGAAATGTATATCCTAGAATATAGTTTTTCATGCTGCATTGAGCGCAGATCAAAACCCCCGCCGCTTATTCCAAGGTCGTAGATCTCCGATGCAATAGCCTTCTGCACAGCGCAGGGGATCTTCTCCATGGATTCGGAAAGACTTTTCTGACCGTCCAGCTGCCTAAGAGGAACAAGCTTCACAGCATGGTTCACAAGAGATGACAGCAGGCTATAAAAATACATACCAAGTCCCTCGTTCATATCTATCCCGATATCACGCATAAAAATACCCACAGCAATGCAATGATATCCACCACAAACGCCTGCGGATATATCTTCCGCATATTTTTTTAATCCGCTGTAATTTCCAAGCGCTTGTTCCGCCTTGATAAAGCGTGTGCATAGCTTGCTGCTGCCGTTTCTCAGTTCGTAAGGCGACTTTGAAGCCGCACAAAGCTTATCAAGCATTCGGTGATCTTCACCTAAAGCGGCTTTTGCAGCAAATCCTCCGTCATTGTAAGGAAGTGTGTAAAGGTATGCATCAAGGAACGCAGACAGGCTTGCTCCATCGGTAACTATCTCCTTCTGCGTATAGGTTTCCATACCGTTTGAAAGTGTGAACGCACCTATGGGAAATAAGCTGTCAAGCGCCTGCATCAGCTTCAGGATACCGCCGTCAATGTTCATGGTGTTCATGGTGATGACCGTGTTCATCATGGGAATGTGCGTTCGTATGAGCGTGTGCTCTGCATTCAATGTAGCCTGCAAACTTTTCGTGAGTCTTTACTGCATTGAATCCAAGACGTTTCAGATACTCAAATGTAGGCTCGTCAAAAGGACATTTCACGCAATCATCAGTAATTGACAGCGAAAGATGACGGTTGCCCAGTTCAAAGCAAAGCCTTCCCATTTCCTTCATTGAAGAAACACTTACGCTTACAAGGTCACAGGGGGCAATTTCAACTGCAATTACCCTTTCTTCATCTTCATAAAGGATATCGCCCTCATTCAAGGGTTTTTCAACCTTTATGCCAATTTCTTCGCCCGATGCGGTGGCTTTTCTGAGCAGCTTTTTATCTCTTTCAAACCAGTCTATAGTTAACGTATCGACTTTTTTCGAGGTTTCACCGAGTTTTCCGATTATTTTTTCAGCTATCACATTTATCTCTCCCTGAATTATTATTTTCTTTTTGCAAATGCCGCTTTAACTGTTCCGTTCGGGTCTTTTACAATGACCGTAATTACCCAGATAACCATTCCAAGTGTAGCAGCGGACAGACCGAGAAAACCATCATTAAGCATATCGGAAGCCGCAGGAGCGAAGAACTCTGCACCTGCTTCAAGATATTCAACGACTGCATCAACGAGCCACATAAGCGAAGCGCTCCAGTACATAAAGCAGAGTGTGCTTATCTTCAATTTTCTTGCCTTTTCGCATACATACCAAATAACCGTGCAGATAACAGCTGCTATTACTGTGATTAAAAGCGTCATGATTTTGCTGCTCCTTCTGCGGTTTCAATTGCGGTTGTTTTTCTCTTTTCAATAGCGCTGCTTACAGCAACCATTCCTGCCCATACTGCTGTCACAAGCAGCGCCATAGCCACTCCCGAAGTCCCCATTTCCTGCAGCATCACCGCTGTGCTTTCGGGGTCGCAAGCCGCTGTAAGGAACGGAAAAAACGGCGTTACCTCTCCGTGCCAGATATGCTCAAATGTAAGCAGAGCAGAACCGCCCCATAGCATTTTGTTAAGCCAGCCCAGCTTTTCGGAAAAGTTGATTTCTGAATTTTCACTATTTTCGGCTTCATGGTGCTTTACTGCTTTTGCAGCGATAGTCGTGATAACAGCCTCTGCTGTTGGTACAAGAAAACATGCCATAATACTATTCCTCCGTTTATTTAAAATAGATAATATTTCTGAGTGAGCGGCAGCTTTTCTGCTGCTTGACAGGTGATATCCTCACCGTCAACGGTAACGTGATAGTTTTCGGGATCGACCTTTATTTCACCCGTTCTGTCGTTGAACTTCATATCCTTTTTTCCGATATCACGGCAGTTTTTAACGGGCAAAACCATTCTCTGAAGTGAAAGCTTCTCTGCGATACCGTCATCTGCAGCAAACTGCGATACAAAATCCGTACAGCAGCGCTTAACGGCGAGTCCGTGAGCGCCAAACATCTTTGTATATACTACAGGCTGAGGTGTCGGGATAGAAGCGTTCGCATCACCCATTTTTGAAGTGCAGATAAAACCGCCTTTGATTATCATTTCGGGCTTGACTCCGAACATCGCAGGCTTCCAAAGTACAAGGTCAGCCATTTTACCGACTTCGACCGAGCCTACATAATCGGAAATACCGTGCGTAACGGCAGGGTTTATCGTGTACTTTGAAACGTATCTCTTCACACGGAAATTATCGTTTCTGTCATTGTCCTCGGGCAGTATCCCACGCTGATCCTTCATCTTTGAGGCTGTCTGCCAAGTGCGTGTAATAACCTCGCCTACTCTGCCCATTGCCTGACTGTCGCTGGACATCATGCTGAAAATGCCCATATCGTGAAGAACATCCTCAGCTGCAATAGTTTCGGGACGAATACGAGAATCAGCAAAGGCAACATCCTCGGGAACCTTGCTGTCGAGATGGTGGCAGACCATAAGCATATCAAGGTGCTCGTCGATAGTGTTCCTTGTGAAAGGCATTGTCGGGTTAGTAGACGAGGGCAGGATATTCGGAAAAGCCGCAGCCTTGATAATATCGGGAGCGTGACCGCCGCCTGCACCTTCGGTATGATATGTATGGATAGTTCTTCCGCCTATCGCATTCAGTGTATCCTCGACGAAACCGCCCTCGTTAAGGGTATCGGTGTGGATAGAAACCTGAACATCGTATTTATCGGCAGCGTTCAGAGATTGGTTTATTACCGAAGGTGTTGCTCCCCAGTCCTCGTGAATTTTCAGACCGCAGACACCTGCTTCTATCTGCTCGGCAAGTGCGTTGTAGTCTGCACTGTTGCCCTTTCCGAGAAATCCGAGGTTCATAGGATATTCCTCGGCAGCTTCAAGCATTTTTTCAATGTTGAACTTACCTGGAGTGCAGGTCGTGGCGTTAGT
>JAILFE010000160.1 GCA_024697725.1 Oscillospiraceae bacterium | reverse complement strand
CCCGCCGTTGTCGTCAGCCGCTTCCCTGCTGCCGCCGATGATCTTGTTGAGCTCGTCTATCTCCTTGTCAACATCTATCCTCGGGAATATGATATCGCCCTTCTTCACCGTCACATCTGCCGGCAGAACGCCGAACCTGCCTGCGTTCTCATAGGTCACATCCTCTGCCTTCGCACCGATCTGCTCCCATACCACAGGCATGGTCTCCGGCATGAACGGGCTTAAAAGCGTTGATGTTATCCTTATCACTTCAAGCAGATCATAGAGCACGGTCGTGAGCCTTGCCCTGTCCGCTTCGTTCTTTGCGAGCACCCACGGCGCGGTCTCGTCGATATACTTGTTTGCGCGGGATATCATCTTGAATATCTCCGCGAGTGCGAGCGCGTGCTGAGCCTCGTCCACGAGCTTTGCAACGGGGTCGCGCAGCTTCGATGCCATTGATATCAGCTCGTCGTCTGCGGCATCGGGCTTTCTGTCTGTTATGAGAGTACCGGCGAAATACTTGTCCACCATTGCGACCGTGCGCGATACGAGATTTCCGAGATCGTTCGCAAGGTCTGTATTTATGCGGTTTATCATTATCTCGTTAGAGAAGTTGGAATCCGAGCCGTAAGGCATATCACGGAGTATCTGATAGCGCACCGCATCAACGCCGTAGCGCTCTCCGAGTGCGAACGGGTCTATCACATTGCCGAGCGACTTGGACATCTTTGCACCGTTGAAGGTTATCCAGCCGTGACCGTACAGCCTCTTCGGGAGAGGGATATCGAGCATCATCAGAACCGCAGGCCATACTATCGAATGGAAGCGGACTATCTCCTTGGCTGTCATATGCATATCGGCAGGCCAGAATTTATCGAAATCATCGAAGGCATCGTTCTCGTAGCCGAGTGCGCTGACGTAGTTGATGAGCGCATCGAGCCATACATATACGGTATGCTTTTCATCGCCGGGAACGGGAACGCCCCATTTAACGGTAGTTCTTGATATACAGAGGTCTTCGAGCCCGTCCTTGACGAAATTGTTTATCATCTCATTCACGCGGCTCTCGGGACGGAGATAATCGGTATTCTTCAGCAGGTCGATCACCCTGTCGGTCATTGCGGAGAGCCTGAGGAAATAAGCTTCCTCCTCTGCCTCGATGACATCTCTTCCGCAGTCGGGGCATTTGCCGTCCTTGAGCTGTGTCTCCGTCCAGAAGCTCTCGCACTCAACGCAGTACTTCCCCTTATACTTGCCCTTATAGATATAGCCCTTGTCAAGGAGCTTTTTGAATATATTCTGTACGGTCTGTATATGATAGGGGTCGGTCGTCCTGATATAGCGGTCATAGCTGACACCCATGAATTTCCAGAGGCGCTGGAAGTTCTCGACTATACCGTCAACATACTGCTTGGGGGTCATGCCCTCGGCTTCTGCCTTTTTCTGTATCTTTGCGCCGTGTTCATCCGTGCCGGTGAGGAACATGACATCATATCCCTGCATCCTCTTGAAGCGGGCGATGACATCGCACGCAACGGTCGTATAGCAGTGACCGATATGAGGGTTGCCCGACGGATAATAGATCGGTGTGGTGATATAAAACTTTTTCTTTTCCATTGTTCTTCCTCCGACACTAATTGTAAACATTTATCGGTTTTTGCCGACTTGAATATTATACTACTTATCATATGGTTTGTCAAGAGGCGGGGAGCCCCCGCGGGCGAATCGCGTTGTCAGTGAATAGCAGCTGTTCTGTAATATCCGCGTTTGGCACATTATCTAAATAATAATCCATGCTGCTGTCCTGCGATATCAGACAGGGCAGCGGCTTTTTTATTTGGATAGAGATATCCCCTCTTGCGGACTGCATAACAAACGCGGTCTCAACAGAACTACTATTACTAATTAACAACGCGACATGCCCGCGGGGGCTCCCCGCCCGCCTGTTTTCTCTGAAAACTATTGATTTTTCCGGCGATATGCTGTATAATATAGTTGACGGGAGATGATACCTATGAGCGGCAGCAGACCGAAGCAGAAAAGGATCAAGGATTTTGACGAGCTTACCATAACAGATGATTTTAT
>JAILFE010000126.1 GCA_024697725.1 Oscillospiraceae bacterium | reverse complement strand
GGATACAACAATAACCGGAGTATCCGAAAACTCTCTGATCTTCTTTAATACCATATCTCCGCTTTGAAACGGGAGCATCAGATCAAGTATTAGCAATGAAATATCGCTTTGTTCACGAGTAATACGAACTGCATCATATCCATTATATGCAGATTGTGTTTCATAACCCTGTGAAGAAAGATAGTCAGAGATCATACGACTGATTTCTATGTCATCCTCAACGATCAATATCTTTTTCATAATACGCCTCGTAAACCTGTGTTTTCTTGAACCTAAACCTGATCATGAATTCCACGCTTAAATCATCTGAAAATGCCTCATAGCATCTTCTATCGCCTTAACCTTCTCTTCCGGACAACCGGGCTGTTTACTGTCCGGCGATTTCGGCTTGTTATAGTTCTCCCGCTCGATGATCCCATGTATCTGCTTAACCTGAGCAATATTCAGATTCGTCACATGAAATCCGTACATCTCCTGCACCCAGTCCTGTATTTCCTTATAAGTTGCCTTAGCTTCAGCACTGGTCAGATCCAGCTCGTCCATATCCACCTTAACTTCGATATGATGCTTCGCTTCAGAAAGTTAGGACAAAAGCGCTACAGTCTCAACGTGTCCCGTTTTCGGCAACAAATCAGCTCAAAAGTATGCGACATACATTCGACGCCTTGCAGTAAAGAACTATCATACTATCCCTCCGCTTTAATTCAACTCAACCGCCAGCTCTGCCAGCGCTACAAGCACAGCCTCACCGCTTATTGCAATCCTGCCGCTGCCGAGCAGCTCGCATTTCAGATGACCGCCTCGCTTTGAAGCCTGATACGCATTGACAAATAATCATTTGATGTATGATCTGAAAAGCAAGCCGGAATAAAGAGTTCCTTGCGATATTACAGCAGGCTTTGGATATGATCAAAGACCTTGCCTATGTCTGTTCCTGCTTTCGCAGCTTTATCAAGCCACTTTGTCCTGTATAATACCTTTGCAGTCTCTGCTGCTGAAGGGCAAAGCTCTGTAAACTTTTCAAACACATTACCGTCCGCCCCCTGCTCTATATATCTTAACTCATAATATGACTGAATTGTGATCTGAAACTGTTCCAGTGATTTTCCTTCATAAGTGCAGGAAACTTTTTTGGAAGAATAATAGGGATCTATTTTGAGAAGGTGTGTCATTCCGCAATGAGGATCTGCTGCTGCATAGCGTATCTTTTGGATATTCGCCATAAGTATCGTTCCCATACACATAGGGCAGGGTTCCATTGTGGAATACAGAGTAAGAGTTTTTGGGTCATACACAGAAGTATCCAGAGACTTTAATATATTACTCTCTGCATGGGCGATCTTTTTGTTTATCGTATGAACTTCATTATTACGGTTGCGGTCGGATAAGATGATCTTTCCCTCCTCATCACAAAGGACTGCCCCTATAGGTGTACTTCCCGAGATGAAAGCTGTCCAAGCCTCATTAAAAGCTGTTTTCCATATATCAGATACTTCATTCCACATTTTTATCACTCCTAAGTATTGTTGAAATCAAACTATAGTTGATGTTAAAGCTTTTCGGCTCTCTTGTCCATTTCATTTTTTTCGGTCATATTTAATCCTCCTGTTCTAACTCAACCGCCAGCTCTGCCACCGATACAAGCACAGCCTCACCGCTTATCGCAATCCTGCCGCTGCCGAGCAGCTCGCATTTCAGATGACCGCCGCGTTTTGAAGCCTGATACGCATTGATGACAGGCTTTCCAAGCTCTCCCGACCAATAGTCTGCAATCTGGCAATGTGCCGAGCCGCAGACGGGATCTTCCGCTATGCCGAACTTCGGACAAAAGCTGCGTGATACACAGTCGGTTTCCGTGCCTTTTGCCGTTGCGTTCTGGATTCGCCCCTCTATCTCTTTTAGCATTTTCTGATCCGGTGTCATTGTCCGCACCTGTTCTGCATTTTCAAAAACGCATATAAGGTCAAGTCCAAGGACAGCCTTGACAGGTCTTACACCGAAAGCCCTTTCCATATCATCGGTAACGGGTATTACCAGAAGCGGATATGTGGGAAAATCCATTCTGTAAAACGAGCTGTCCCTTGTCACGGTAAGGACACCGCTCATCGTTTCAAACTGCACGGATTCGGCATCGGGTTCATAGTAATTAAGTATCACAAAGGCAGAAGCCAGCGTAGCGTGACCGCAAAGCTCCACCTCTGTTGCTGGTGTGAACCACCGCAGATGATAATACTTTTCTTCCTTGACGATAAACGCCGTTTCCGAGAGATTATTCTCCATCGCCAGCTTCATCATAGCATCTTCCGACACCCATTTATCCATGACACATACTGCCGCAGGATTGCCCGAAAACGGCTTGTTTGAAAATGCGTCAACAATGTATTGCTTCATCTAATCACACCTCATCATCTATAAATGTTTCATAGATCTTATTACCTCAAAACTTCGATTTATCTCTATAAATACTCACAAATAATGTATCCTGCTCTCATCAAACCTGTTCTGCTGTTCCTTTGTTTCCGCCGGATAGCCCACGGGAACAAGTGCAAAGGCGTGAAGCCCGTTGGGGTTGCCGAGAGCAGCTTCGACCTTCTCCATTCTGTCTTTCAGCGGAGCAGTGCCGATCCACACTGCGCCAAGACCGAGCGAGGCCGCTTCAAGCCACAGGTTTTCCGTGGCGATACTCAGGTCGATCTCGCAGTATTCGGGAAACCTCGCGCCCTCCACCTTGTAGCAAGGAACGATAACTACGGGTGCGCCTACTGCACAACCGGCATAGGGGTTGCTCTGAGAAAGCGCCTTGATCTTCTCCTTATCCGTTACAACGAAGAACTCCCACGGCTGCTGATTGCCTGCCGAGGGTGCTTGCATTGCGGCTTTGAGAAGCTGAGTAATCTTCTCAGGCTCAACAGGTCTGTCCTCGAATTTTCTTACGCTTACTCTTGTGTAGATCTCATTCATTGTGATTCCTCCAAATCTTTTTATCATACTACGGACGGGTGAGGTGTTTTATATCATCGTAGTTATCCGGCATAGCGTGTTTTCCGGAAGCACTCTGCGGCGGTTTCTGTTATCGTTTTTTCCATACTCTGTCTCTTCTGCGAGATCAACACCATGTTCGTCAATATACTCATCTATCCGGTCAACAAGCTCACCTGAGAGTTCAAAAGCCTTTTTATCGAATACGACCAGTATGATCTTCATATCGTGTGTAAGCAGGAATTTGCCGATCTCAGCCAGAGCAATGTTAAGTGCCTCATCTTTCGGGAATCCATACACGCCTGTTGCTATCAGAGGGAAAGCGACACTTTCAGCTTTAAGTTCTGCAGCAAGCGAAAGTGAATTGTCATAACAGGAGCACAGAATATCCCGTTCTCCATGATCACCGTCTATCCATACTGGTCCTACAGTATGGATTATATGCTTTGCCACCAAATCAAATGCAGGTGTTACAGCAGCATGTCCGGGCGCAATATCTCCGATTTTTTTGCGCTCAGCCAGCAATTTGTTCTCGCCTGCGGCATGATATATAGCACTGTCTGTACCGCCGCCGATTGCCGGCTTCGGATTAGCCGTATTCACGATAACATCGGCTTTCACTTTTGTTATATCACTTCGGATGATCTGAAAAGACATATATACAACCTCACGTTATATGTAGCATTCTGTACTGTACTTATTGAATATATTCGATCCGGATTCTCCATTATATGTCTATTTCCAATCAAATGTCACAAGGCCGTAAATGTATAAACACAAAATCAATACCGGAACAAGATATTTAAATATAGGTTTCATCCAGCTTTGTATCTTCAAACCTTTTCCGCTGTTTGCTTCAGACACAAAATTATCCCATCCCCATCCCGATTTATAACAGCAGAAAATACTAATGACAAAAGCTCCTATCGGAAGAAGATTTGTGCTTACTATAAAATCCCAAAGATCCAGCCAGGCACTTCCCTCAGCAAAAGGCTGAAAATGCAGAACACTATAGCCCAATGCCGTTGTTGAAGAGAGTATTGCCATTACTATGGCACAGGATTAAATTTTCAAGGTGCTTACAAATAAGTAACTCGATCTGATGACCGTTTTATTACTTGATATTATTCTATATCAACACAACGAATTTGTAAACACCCCGCAAATTACTTCCGTTAATAAATATGTCATATCTTATTGTGCATTATATTAACAAGTTTATCGTAATTTGTCGTAGTTTATCGTAATCTATCGTATCTTCTGAAAATTGTACACAGAAAATTTACATGGTTATTATGCCACAATATTTTGCTAAGATTATGTGTATAATTGCTAAGGGATATATTATGCTTGTTACTCTTCATCAAAACCATAATACAGTAACATATAATTGACATTTCAATAAAGCCAAATGACGTAAAAACGAAAATATTATTGCTTTTTTGGCATAGTCATGATATAATAGTAAATGTAGAGGTTTCAGAGACTCGCAAAGGAGACATGATTATGAAAAAACAAGAACCCATTAAGCCTGTAAACATTGAACAACACCAAAAAATGATCCGGAACGTTGCCGGAACAATGGCAATCGAAGGTCTCACTCTGAGCGAGGCAAGCAGACGCAACCTTGACAGATATGCCAGCGGTCAGGCAAATTATCAGCAGATCATGACTGAGTTGAAAGCAAAATATCAGAGGGCAAAGTAAATGTTTTCAAAGTACGACGTGTATACCACAGTGCAGTCGATCTACTGCTATCCGGATTCCGATGTGCTCAAAAACAAGCTGAACATCAAGGACAGGGACAAGCTGAAACAGGCGGAGGAGGAAATCACCGCTCTAAAGCAATATATGCTTATGGAAACGCCCATTAAAGGAAGATTCACCAAGACACAGCTTATGAATATACACCGTTTTCTGTTCGAGGATATTTACCCATTTGCAGGACATATACGCCTCGAACAGATCAATAAGGGCGATACAATCTTTTTTCCACCTCACCTGATAAACCAAGAACTTGACAAGGTGTTTTTCAGACTTCATAATGATAATATACTGCACGAAACTGACAAGAAACGCCAGCTCGAACATCTGTCCTATATCATGTCCGAGCTGAATATAATTCACCCGTTCCGTGAGGGTAACGGACGAAGCATCCGTGAGCTTATACGTTGTATGGCGATGCACTATGGCTTTTCGCTGGATTGGAGCCGTGTGGATCGGGATACGATGCTCAATGCAGCAATCAGGTCGGTGGTGGATAATAAGGCTTTCAGCGATATTATTATGAAGTGTATTATGAGGGATAGCACGTCTCAATGAAGTCAATACTGGAAAAACTCTACTACGGCGAGATCATTCTTTGCTCACTTCTGTCCCTCAACACTAAATGTTATATTATAGCACATATTGAAAGAAAAGTTAAGGCAGTGATATAATGAATATGGATCTGGTTGCGATATTCATTATATCGATGCTGCTCATCCGCACTCTGCGCCAACAGAGTGCGTTTTTTACAGAAACTTCATCAGATCATCTGCCGATGTAAGATCATAGTTCTGCGGTGATCCACCTGCTAACTTTCTCAGCTGCATGGAGTTGTTGACTTTATTGATCTTGACAATTCCGAATTTACGTTTATCGGGGTAATAGATGTGTATCCTGAGCATATCGGGTGTGTCTTCTTCCTGAAATACACATCCTGTGATTTTGGACAACGCTGCTGATTTTATCGCTTCGACAGGTGAAGTGATTGCTGCATCAACAGGAATATTGTTCTTCCTGCATAGCTCAAGCCAATCGGCATATTCTTCCAACAGCATGGAATAGAGGGTCTGGTCATCAATACCGGACAGATTATGAATACTGACAAAATTGGCGTTATCAACAAAACGTCCCTTCAAGTCATCGAGCCGCTGCAGAAATTCAAATCGCTCGTCTCCGATGCCGACAAACTTCCAGAAGAGATTATAATGGGACGCTTCTGTCAGGACTGCTTTTGCGGCCGCTTTATCCGAGTTGTTGCCGTCCGTGATAAAAATGATAAAAGTCGGAATT
>JAILFE010000078.1 GCA_024697725.1 Oscillospiraceae bacterium | reverse complement strand
GTCGTGAGCTCAATGTGACATTTCCCCGCCGCTGCGGATATGTTCCTTTTTACGGTTTCGAGATCGCCGCCGAGCACCTTTGAGTATTTCTCACTGTCAAACGTCTTTAAGTCGATGTTCATGGCGTCGATGTAAGGGAGTATATCATCAAATGTCTTTCCGGTTGCACAGCCGTTCGTCACGAGAACGCAGTACATACCGTTTTGGTGCAGAAGCTTTGCCGTGCTGATGATGTATTCCGGATATAGCAGAGGCTCGTTGTAGGTGAAGGCGATGCCGATATTGTTCTTTTCACGGTATGATAACGCAAGATCGCAGAGCTTTTCCGGGTAGATATATCCCGTCGTGAATACAGACTTCTTGTCCGCCATTGATATCTCATGGTTCTGACAGAACGGGCAGCGCATATTGCAGCCAAAGCTGCCGACGGAAAGTATCATCGAGCCGGGGTGAAATCTTTTCAGCGGCTTTTTTTCGATAGGGTCGAGCGCCACCGAGGTGAGATCTCCCTCGGATATACTGTACGTTTTCCCGTTCATTACCGATCTTGCGCGGCAGAGACCGATCTGTCCCTCTTTCAGTCTGCATCCGTGAAAACATACGTCACAGACAGTGTATATATCCTTATTCATCTGCATCAGCCGCCTTGTGCCGTATCACTTCAAATCTTTCGAGAGCGATATCATCGTCGTCTGCGGGGATGCCCGCCTTCTGCTTTGCTATAGCTATCTGCTGCGCGGGAGTGTCAACGCCGTCAAGATCGGGCAGAAGAAGTCCTCTGCGCCGTCCCTTGGTCACGATAACGCCGTAGCGCTTCACGTCCAGCTCGCTCGCGGAGGCTATAGTTTCCGCATCGCCGAGGATATCGACGCTTATCTCCAGCTCGTCCAGTTCGTCCGGGCGCACGGGATAGAAGCGCGGGTCTGCGGAGCAGGCGGAGCAGGCGTTCGTGATTATCTCAAGCGCGATATTGTCCTCCGTCGCGCAGATAGTGCCTATGCAGCCGCGCAGATTGCCGTTCTTGTGCAGCGAGACGAATGCGCCTGCCCTTTTCCCGAGCATCTCGGCAGGAAGACCTTCGGGAGCGATATCCACTATATCATCGAGCGAGAGCTTCTGCCTTGAATTGACATAGGCGTTCACAGCCTTTCGCGCAAGTCTGATATAGATATCCTCGCACGAGAGCAGACTGTCCATCCGCTTTGACTGGGCTATCTCCGCATATGTGAGGAAATCGCGGCTCCTGTCGGTGCCTGTGACCCTGTAGGTGCATATCCCGTAGCCTACGCCGAAAACATCCTCGTGGCTCAGAGCCTTCGGTTCAACTGCAAGCCCCGAAAGTGCGCCCGCCATCATAACGAATGAGCGGTGACCGCATTCTGCCGCCTTATTGCACAGATGCTCGCTGAAATCGAAGAGCTCGCCGAAAGCGGCTCTGCCCATGACATCCATTATCTTCTTGTCGTATACAGGTCCCGAGCTGTCAAATCCGTAGGGACCGTCCTCCTTCAGCTTGTGGGAGAGATCGCCGCTTGCGATGTATACCACGCGCCTGTCTGTCTCTTCGGCAGCCTGTCGGATGAATGCTCCGAGGGCATAGTGTTTTTTTACGGGGAGACCGGAAAGACCTATCCTCACTATCTTCACATCCGGGCAGACCCTTCTCAGGAAATAGAGCGGCACCATAGCTCCGTGGTCGAGCGACGGGTCGCGCTGCCCCGCAGTTCCCGCAGGCAGTCCCGCTATGTCGCACAGTCTGCATATCCTGTGGATGAGCTCGCGGTCGTATTTCACGTCAAAGGTGACATCTCCCGCGCCGAAGCGTGCCATGCTGCCCTTTGCGCCCTCGCCGTCCGCGATGTTGAAATAATCTGCATAAAGCACCTGATGCGGTGAGGATATCACTATAGTTTCCGGGGAGAGCGACTGCACGAATTCCGCAGCGGCACGGTATGCGTTTATCGTCTGCTGTATCTTTCGCTCTTCTCCCTTTCCGACCTCCGACATTATTATCGGAGGATGCGGCACCATTATAGCTCCGAGTATTCCCATACTTTTGACCTCTTTCAGATATTTTCCCTGATATTTTCCGGAAAATCGCTCATATTATCACTTATGTATTATTATATCAGCATATTGCACATATGTCAACGTTTACATTACACACATTTAAGTGTAATATATTGAATAATTTGCACTATAACTCTTGTCACAGCAGCTTTTCGCTCTCGTATCTGCTTTTCAGCTTGGCGAGCGCTCTTTTTTCGATGCGGGAGACATACGAGCGCGATATACCGAGTTTTTCCGCCGTTTCCTTCTGTGTGAGCGGTTTTTTGCCGTCAAGCCCGTACCTGCTGACGATTATCCCGAGCTCGCGCTTGTCGAGACAACCCTTCAGCATCTGCGGGAGCTTATGGCATTTTATCTTTGAGTCTATCCTGTCTATCATGCAGTCATCTACAGTGATTATATCCATGAGCGTCATGGTGTTGCCGTCCTTGTCTGTGTCGATAGGGTCATCCATATATACGTCAAGAGCGGTCTTTTTGAGGCTTCTGAAATGCATCAGCACTTCGTTGTCTATGCATTTGGCGGCATAGGTCGAAAAGCGTATGCTCTTGTTATGGTCGTATGAGCCGACAGCCTTTATCAGTCCTATCGTGCCTATTGATATAAGATCGTCCTGATCTGTTCCCGTGCCGTAGTATTTTCTCACCACATGAGCGACGAGCCGCATATTCCGCTCAATAAGTTCTGTCCGGGCAGCCTTGTCGCCGTGCGCCATTCTTTCAAAGCATTCATCCTCTTCATTTTTGGAAAGCGGACGCGGAAAATTCGTCCCGCGGTCGATATGCAGAGCGAATATCAGCAGTCTGCCCGCCGCGGCTCTTATCAGTTCGGCTAACACTATCATCACCCCTCATATATAATATATTCGGGAAATGTCGGGAAAATTCCCGGGATGATGAATATCCGATATTTCTTGACATATCACCGCAGTTTTGATATAATTATGAAGGTGACTTCCAAAACAAGATACACTCTTATTCAAGGAGCGATATGATATGAAAGACGGGATAATAAAGGCGGCGGCAGTATCGCCGAAGGTGCGTCCTGCGGACTGTGATTTCAACGCCGGACAGATAATCGTATGGACAAAGAAAGCCGCATCGGACGGCGCAAAGATAATAGTATTCCCCGAGCTCTGCATAACGGGCTATACCTGCGGCGATCTTTTCTTGCAGCAGACCCTCCTTGACGGGGCTGAGAATGCTCTCGCAAAGATCGCAGCCGAAACGGCGGAGCTTGACTGCATATTGTTCGTCGGTCTGCCCGTGAGATATAAGAACAAGCTCTATAACTGCGCCGCTGCGGTATGCAGGGGAGAGCTGCTCGGTCTTGTACCGAAGATGAATATCCCGAATTATACGGAATTCTACGAGGCGCGGTATTTTTCATCAGGGAAGGAGATCTCCGGTCAGGATGCGTTCGGCTTTGAGCATGAGGACGTGCATATCTGCGGAGAATATGTTCCTATACACGCGGATATGCTCTTTAACTGCGGAACTATGCCGGGGCTCATCATCGGTGCGGAGATATGCGAAGACCCGTGGGTCGTTTCGCCTCCGAGCGACCGCCTTGCAGCATCGGGTGCGACAGTTATCGTAAATCTCTCTGCAAGCGATGAGACGATAGGAAAAGCTGCCTACCGCAGACAGCTTATAAGATCGCAGTCTGCAAAGCTGCTCTCGGCTTATGTGTATTCCGACGCGGGCTTCGGTGAATCCACGCAGGATATGGTGTTTTCCGGACACTGCCTTATCGGCGAGAACGGCAGTATCCTTTCCGAGACACGCAGCTATGCCGAAGGCATGACGGTATGCGATATAGATATCGGCAGACTGCTGCATGAAAGACAGCGTATCACCACCTATCCCGCACCTGAGCTCATGCATGGAGCTTATTTTGAGCTGGAGGTCTCCGATACGGAGATAGTGAGGAATATCCCTTCAAGACCGTTCGTTCCCGCCGATAAGACCGATCTTGCAGAGCGCTGCGAGGAGATACTCACCATGCAGGCGTCGGGACTTGCCGTGCGCATGGGACATATCGGCTGCAAGACTGCCGTGATAGGTCTTTCCGGCGGACTTGATTCCACACTTGCGCTGATCGTTACGGTAAGGGCGTTCGATATCCTCTCGCTCGACCGCAAAGGGATAATATCAGTGACCATGCCCTGTTTCGGTACCACCAAGCGCACAAGGAGCAATGCCGAGCTGCTTGCGAATGCATACGGCACGGATTTCAGGGAGATAAATATCAGCGATTCGGTACGGCAGCATTTTGCGGATATCGGCCATGACGAGAATATACACGATGTCACCTATGAGAACTGTCAGGCGCGTGAACGCACACAGGTGCTCATGGATACCGCCAACAAGACGGGCGGCATCGTCATCGGAACCGGCGATCTTTCCGAGCTCGCTCTCGGCTGGGCGACCTATAACGGAGATCATATGTCGATGTACGGCGTGAACTGCTCGATACCGAAAACACTTGTCAGGTATCTTGTCGCGTATGAAGCGGAAAAGTCAGCGGATGCGCTCGGAGATGTGCTGCGCGATGTTCTCGGCACGCCTGTTTCGCCTGAGCTCCTGCCGCCCTCCGAAAACGGCGATATAGCCCAGAAGACCGAGGATATCGTAGGTCCATACGAGCTGCACGATTTCTTCATGTATTATATGCTGCGCTTCGGTTTTTCGCCGTCAAAGATATTCAGGCTCGCGGCGCGTGCGTTTGACGGGGTATATGACCGCGCTGTAATAAAGAAATGGCTCGTCACGTTCGTCAGAAGATTTTTCGCACAGCAGTTCAAGCGCTCCTGCCTGCCGGACGGTCCTAAGGTGGGCTCGGTAACGCTCTCGCCGAGAGGCGACTGGAGGATGCCGAGCGATGCCTGCTCCGCGCTCTGGCTGAAAGAAGCCGAAGATATAGTTTTATGAGCATATGAGCAAAAAGGAAAGGTTCATAAGGGATTATTTCAGATATGCGTTCGAGTTCATGACAGCTGGATTCATCGGCTGGGTGTATGAGGTGGCGACGCTGTGGATAATGTACCGCTACTATGACAACCGCGGTATGCTGCATATGCCGATAATACCGATATATGCTGTCGGGGCGTTCATGCTGCTGATAATATTCCGCGACAAATGCTCGCCGCTTCAGATATTCGTTTTTGCATCGGTGATAACCACCGCCTTCGAGCTTGCGGCGTCATATCTGCTCGAATGGATATTCCATGTGCAGTTCTGGACGTACAGCGGATGGGCGCTTTCGATACTCGACCGTTCGAGCGTGATATCGAG
>JAILFE010000048.1 GCA_024697725.1 Oscillospiraceae bacterium | reverse complement strand
GAATAGTCTGAACTGCTTCAGATACTCGTCAGCCTCCAGTATCTCACCGACGATGACCTCGGGCGTTTCATCAATGCTTATCAGCATACCGAGCGATGAATAACCTGTGCCGCCGATCTCAGCCTTGTTGTCTTTCAGCAGATCATAGAGTTTTATTACCTTGCCGCATTTTTCAAAGATATCTCCGTCTGTCAGCGCAAGTATCTCACCGAGTCCCTGTATGGGATCGGAGCCGACTTTGATCTTGCATTCCTTTTTGAGATGATCGAGACAGGTCTCGATATCTTCGGTGATCGAATCGGCAGTCCTGTCGGAAAGTGCTAAAAGTATCACATAGGAGATATCCGAAGAATCCGTGAGTACCGGGTGGGTTTTTTTCATGCGCCGGATGATCTCATTATGCTTTTCAATGACCGTATCGGCATCGCTTTGTCTGCCGAGATCGCATAACAGCATTGCTGCGAGCACCATGTATGAGTTATCCCTGAAATGACCTTTGTGCAGCTTCTTGTACACAGTCTTGACATCGTCAATGTACTTTTCCGGATCCGTGGTAAGTGCCATTTCACTGAGCAGGGCTAATTTTACGGTATCTCTGTATTCGGAGAAAAAGCCTGTATGCTTATTAAGGATACTGCGGCATTCTGTCATTCTTTCAATATCAGCTTCCTTGCCGGCTCCTGTAAAGATCAGTGCTGCCGCAATGCTCATCAGAGGCTTTTCAAACATGAACTTCTTTGAAATGGCGGCGCGGTTGCGCTCGAAAAGCTCGCATTTAGCTCTTAATGTATCAGTCATGGTATCCTCCCGATTCTGTGATACCTCTTGGGTATCGGATTGTTGAGATATATATTATTATACAGTATGATACAGGCGCTGTCAATCGGGAGAAAGAAAACCGGTCTGTACTTATTGCTTCTGCCGTGAGAGATACAGTTCAAAAAGAACAAGCGCACCCCGCTCATTAAATACTTGCGAGGTGCGCTTCTTGCTTTCGGATGATCTTTTTCCGGAAACAAACAGTTATCTGTTGGAATTGTCCATTCCGCCGCTCGGAGGAGCGGGAGGAGCACCCTGATCTTTGCCGGGCTGTCCGTTCATACCGCCGTTCATATCACCCGGCATACCGCCGGGCATATTGCCGTTCATTTCGCCGGGCATATCACCGGGCATACCTCCGGGCATCATGTTGTCGGGACCTGCAACTCCGCTGCCGTTATTGAGTTCAAAATCTTCGGAAATGTAGAATTCTCCGTCGTAGTCAATGCCTGCTTCACCGCCGTTATTTGCAGAGCTGATTGCTGCGCTTCCGCCCGTGAGATTGATATTCCCGTTGGAATCCAGACCGTCGCCGCCTGCGTTTACTTTGACACTTCCTCCGGTGATATTTATGGAGTAAGCCAGCTCATCCTCATATGCCGCATCGGAATTTGCCGCATTGATGCCGTCATCGTTTGAATTGACGGTTATATTCCCGCTCTTTATATTGACTACCGTGCCTTCAAGACCTTCCTCGCTTTTCGTTATCGTGATATCGGGAGATGTGCTGCTGCTGCCGACAGTGAGTATACGGTCAGAGTGTATAGCATCATCGCCCGCGCTTATCGTGATATCGCCGTCAAGTATCGCAAGATCGTAATTTGTGTTGATACCGTCATTTACGGCTGTGATATTGACGGTCACATCACCGCCGATGACAAGGCTGCTGTTATCGCCCGCCTTTATGCCGTTCTTTGCATTTCCGTTGATAGTGAGTTCTCCGTCTCCCGTGACAAATACGACGGAATCCGCCTTGACTTTGATAGCTGCGCCGTCATATGCATCTGCCGTTTCCGCATCTTCGGAATTTTCATCCTCGGGGTCTTCCGCATCCGTAAGAGTTACCTTTCCCGAAACAACGATCTGCACTTCTGCATTCTTGTTTACCGAAAGAACTGCGCCTTCCGTGCTTGTAAGATCAAGATCGTCAAGTATCAGAACAACGCCTGTTGTGCCTTTCTTTACGGTTATCCCGCCGTCGGAGGAAGAACCTGTGATCATATATGTACCCGGGTCACTGATTGTTACGGTGCCGTTTTCCTCGGTGATCGTATAGGTGACTGCATTTGCTGTGTCTGCTTCAAGTGACATTGCGCTGTTTTCGGTTATCCCTTCTGCGATGACTGTGGGTGCATCCACAGTAGATACTGTCTCGCTTTGGTTCTGACCGCCCATACCCATAGGCGGCTGACCCGGCTGAACGTCCATATCATTCTGATCGTTCTTAACATTCATATCCTCAGGGGGCTGAACGTTCCGATCATTCTGATCGTTCCGGACATTCATATCTTCGGTTGGCTGAACATTTTCATCAATTGCCCCGTATGACGGTGCCGCACTGCCCGGATTCGGTACTTCCGGCGATGATTTCACTGTGTTTTCATTGACGGTATTTTCAGTGGTCTTAGTTTCTTCGATTTTTTCTCCGTTGAGAAGAATATTTCCACCGGTGCGTACTATCTCGGTGCTGTCGGAAACGGCTTTTTTGCCCGATACCGAGATGCTTCCTCCGCCGAGGCTTAACTTTTTCGCTCTGAACCCGGCAGCATCGGGACCGGAGATCACATTGAGCCTGCCTTCACCGACAGTTATATTCTTTTTGCAGTAAACTACAGCGCCGTATTTGCCGCCTTCGCCTCTGACAGTATTTGCAGTGCCTTTTACTGCCTTTATCGTAAGATTGCCGCCCGTCTGGACTATCGCTGCGTCGCTTCCGCCGTCTATCTCAGCATTGTCGAGGATAAGCACCACATCTCCCGCGCTTTTTTCGATATATACCGTTCCTGTCATTTTCCCTGTGAGCGTGTATTCGCCCGCATTGCTTATCACTATCCTGCCGTTCTTTGCCGCTGCCTCGGAAATTATGGGGGCGGGTTCGGATTTTGCAGCATATGCGGATACGGGAACTGCCGACAGTGTCATGCACACTGCTGCAAGCGCCGATATTGCCTTTATTGACTTCTTCATATAAAATTCCTCCTAAGAATTAGTGCGTGCTCAATAACCGCCCTACGGGCGGTTCTGCTGCAAATCAAAGATTTGCAGCGCACTACCTGATTAATGTCTGCTTATTGCTGACCTACGGTCAGCAATAGTGCAAGATTTTTGGGCTTATCAGCTCAAAAACTTGCACTCAAAAAGCCGAAAAGCACTTCGAAGTTGCACTATTACGTACTTTTCGGCTTTTTGAGCAGACATTAAGTAGGAAGGATATGAAAAGCGTAAAGAAGACCGCCGCCGTATAATCCGCCTTGACAGCGGAAAGCTGGTCGGTTGAACCGGGCAGGACATAACGTAAAAAGCTCTGTGCAGAATATGTACAGAGCTTTTTGTGTTATTATTGTTCAGTATAGATCGGCGAGACCGATATCTTTGTATCCTTGATGATCTTGCGGATCTGTTCCTCGTCATCAAGGTGCATCAGAAAGACTTTCGTTCCCGAATCGGACAGCGTTTTCAGCTTGTCTATGATATCGTAAATGCAGAGGTGCACTACCGATCTTCTCACCGATGTTTCCGTATAAAAATACGTATCACTGTCAACATACGGCAGATAGTTATCCAGCATGGAAGTATCTCCCGTATAGACGACCTTTCTGCCGTCAATCTCAAATTCATATCCGAAGCATTTTCCTTTGAGACTCGGTGCGTGTTCCGTCGGTATTATATTTTTTACCCACTTCAGACCGGATGCATCGGTTATCCTGTATGCGTTTCTGTCGCAGCCCTCGATCTTGTCGAGGTAATAGAGCATATTTTCCGCAACTTCTGCTGAAGGTACGGCTACCGTTACGGGAATATGCCATACATAATAAGCATAGTGAACAAGCAGAGGTATTCCGCCGACGTGGTCACTGTGAGTGTGTGTGATTATTACATATATATTTTCTGTCCTGCCGCTTTCCGTAAGTTTATCAGCGCCGATTCTCTTGAGTCTGTGAAATGCATACATTGAATGATCTACCAGTACAAGATCATTTCCGTCCGTAAAAAATGCACTGTTCTGTTCCTCCGAAAAGGCATGACCGTGGCCAAAAAACAAAAGCATCCTTTTCTCCCTCTATTCTGTCTGACAGGCTGTATTTCAGAATATTACCCTGTTTCTGCCGGTTTCCTTGGCTGTATAAAGCTTTTCATCGGCAGAGCTGATATTTTCTTCGATCGTTTTATTGTTGTCATAGGCAGTAACACCAAAGCTTACAGTGATCTTTATGTCGGTGCCTTCCGTATGACAGACGGATTCCATTGCCTTTATGCGTATCTCTTCTGCTTTTTCAACGCACATTTTGACATCGGCGTTTTTCATTATCATGATGAATTCCTCGCCGCCCCATCTGTAGATACCGTCGCAGTCGCGGCAGCATTCCGAAAGTATGCCGGCAGTATGCTTGAGGACTGCATCGCCCGCATTGTGACCGTAGGTATCATTAACGCGCTTGAATTTGTCGATATCGCAGATGAACAGGCTGACGGGAGTACCGTTGTTTATCGTGGAGAAATATCTCTTTGAGAAATCATTATAGAAGCCCATGCGGTTTTTAAGATGCGTGAGCTTATCGTGATGCGACTCATCAAGGAATACTTCCGATTCAAGAGCTATCCCGCATATAACGGCAGCAAGGGAAAGTCTGCGGCAGTCATCCTCACTGAATTTGCCGTCATTCCCGATCTTGTTTATTGCCTGATATGCTCCGATGAATTCACCGTTGACATTTGATACCGGCAGTACCAGCACCGATCTTGTGACATATCCCGTCTTTTTATCGACCTCGGGATTAAAATCGGGATCATTGTACGGATCGTTCGTGATTATAGTCCTCTTTTCGGAGATCGCCTTTCCGACAAGTCCCGTATTATCCGGGATAACTATCCTGTCCTCTCCGACTGCGGCTGCCGTCCAGAGAGTATGGCTGTGTCTGTCCCACTTCCAGAAGCTTGTTCTGTCGGAATCGGAAAGAGATCTTCCGAGACGGGTTATGTATTCGTAGATCTTATTGTGATCTGAAATGGGTATGACATTAAGCATATCATTATACAGGTCTTCCGTAACGGAAAAGATTTCAGAAAGCATTTTTTCGGCATTCACAGACATATTCATTCCTCCCGGTATTGTTGATGGTTTTACGGGTACTTTTTATATTCACCATTATATCACGATAATGTTATAATTGCAAGGCGTTTTGCAAAAAAAGTTTTATGTTATGCAAAACAGACCGCACAGAACGATATGTTCTGCGCGGTCTCGTCCGCAACGGTGTGAACAAGCTCCGGCAAGGGTCAGCTGTCTTCCTGCTTTGCTTTCTCTGCAAGCTCTTTGAACCGTTCGCTGTTCAGAAGCGCATTGCAGATATCGGTAAATCCTTCAAATCCTTCGTACTCGGAAACGGAGATGATAAGATCGCAGATATCCGGTGAAGGCGCATGAGTTTCTGCCTGTCTGAGGAGATCCCCGATCATACTGTCGGCTTCTTCCGCTGACAAGGCGCTTATGCCGCGCACGGGTCCTTCGGGAAACATCGAAGACAGCACCCTTGCGATCTGATCGAGCTTTTCATCCGTGATATCCGATTTGAGAAGGTCTGCTATGCCTGCTTTGTTGTATACTTCAAGTGCCGAATACTCTTTAAGGATCTTGTTGTTTATCCCCTCGGCAAGGAGCCAGTCCTTTATCTCTTCGGTCTCGGGCTCCAGACGTTCTATGCAGTGTATCCTGCCCCAGCCGCGGACTTTTTTTGCAAGCTCGAATATCTCACGGTTGCCGTTCTTCCAGTTCATCATATTGAAAACAGCGAATATCGTGAATTCATCACTTAGTCCGAGTGTACGGATGATATCTTTTACAGGTTCGCCCGGCTCGTTGAATATCTCGATCAGCAGCAGACCGAGCTTTACGATATCCACCTCGGGACTGAAAAGACATTCTGTCGCAAATGAATGTACCTTATCGGCAGCAAGGGTCTGCGTATTATCAAGTATATGATTCTGGACAGCGTCAATGCTGCACAAAGGGGAGATCTTGGCAAAGAGACCGCGCATTCCCGCCATTGCTTTTTTGTTGTCGGGGAGATATGAAAAGGCATCTGCGATGATCTGCATCTGTTCATCGGAAACTTTCTGCCGCCCCATGTGATAGACAGTCACACCGTCAAGAGCGCCGTCTGCCCACTTGATCTTATTGGGATCGCCGTCATCCTCTTTGGGCAGGGAAAAGGAATCGGGCAGTTTGCCGTCTGTTATGTTTTCTTTTATCACATCGAAAAGAGACTTGTTTTCATTCATGGATTATCATTCCTATCAATTGTCTTTACCGTATTTCTTTTTGTAAACATACCCGGATATCAGCTTGCCGGATGTGCCGCCCAGAACGCCGAACGGTACTCCGATCAGCCATGTGAATCTGAGACCTGCGAGCTTCCATACCAGTATGAACAGCACAGCCGCAGTAACCCAGTAGATAAGCTGATACTTCCCGCATTCCTTGTTCAGCTCTTTCAGCGGGTCGGGCGCAGCCGACTTGTGCGGTGCGTTTTCAATGAACTCGGCAGCCCCCGCTGTCCCGCAGCAGGCGCGGAACTCATCGGACATTTTTTTTGCCGCCGCTGCATAGGTATCGCTGTCGAGCAGTTTTGTTACTGCTGCTTTTATGCCGGCTGCCGAATCATCCTTCAGGTATACGCCCGCGCCGATCTCGGCTGCACGCCTTGCAACTGCTTCCTGCTCGCCTGTCTGAGGGTAGAGCACCATAGGAGCCGCCATATACAGGCTCTCGGATACGCTGTTCATGCCGCAGTGTGTGATGAACACATCCGTGCGCGACAGCACATCGAGCTGGTCAACATAGGGGTATATCTTTATATTCCCGGGCAGAGTACCGAGCGAACCGATATCAAATGTCTTTCCACAGGAGATGATAACATCGGCATCGATATCTTTCAGCGCTCCAACACAATTGCGGTAGAAGTCGGGGCGGTCGTTTATTACTGTTCCCATCGAGATATATACGAGCGGGCGGCTTTTTGCCTTGTCGGGCAGCTTGTCGGTCATGAGCGAAGGCCCCATGAACAGGTAGTGATCGGAAAATACGCCCGAATACGGCTGAAATCCCTTTGAGGTATACACCACAGAGTCGGTGTCGTTATCGCTCGCAACGAGGCTCATGGCGCTTTTGTATTTGTACCCGAGCGGGATAAGG
>JAILFE010000445.1 GCA_024697725.1 Oscillospiraceae bacterium | reverse complement strand
CGAGAACAAAACGCGCACGGTCGAGAGCATAGAGCAGTATTACTATGATGTCCCCATGGGCAGGAAGACCCATGCCCTGAAGCTCCTTCTGCTTGCGTATGAGCCGAAGCTCTCCATGATATTCTGCAATACCAAGAAAATGGTGGATGAGCTGACCGAGAACCTTGTTTCCGGCGGATTCAGAGCGGCAGGTCTTCACGGGGATATGAAGCAGCAGTCACGCACACAGGTGCTGAATGCGTTCAAGGCGGGAAGGATAAATATTCTTATCGCAACGGATGTTGCCGCAAGAGGCATAGATGTTGACGATATCGACGCCGTTTTCAACTATGATATCCCGCAGGACAATGAATACTATATCCACCGCATCGGAAGAACGGGAAGAGCGGGAAAGAGCGGCACGGCGTATACTCTTGCGAGCGGCCGCAGGCAGATATACGAGCTGCGCGATATCGCAAGATTCACCAAGGCGGAGATATCAAGGCGCGAGCTCCCGGACAAGGATGAGATAGTTGACCGCAAGATCGGCCATATCAGCGAAAAGATAAGAAGCGCCGTGGACGCAGGGAAGTATCCCGAATCGAGGAGCATACTCGAAGCTGTCATGAACGAGGGCTATTCTGCGGAGGATATCGCATCGGCGCTCATAGGGATGAGGCTCTCGAAGGAGATACGCTCGATACCCGAATTCGTGAAGGCTCTTCCGCGTGAATACCGCGGCAGGGATCAGGAAACGGTCAAGCTCGAGATATCTATAGGCAGACGTCAGCGCATCGCTCCGAACTTTATCCTGAGCGCCCTTGCAAATGCGGCGGATATGCCCGGGAAGGCTTTCGGGAAGATAGATATATACGACAATTTCACGACGGTAGAGGTCCCCGCGTCCGAAAAGGATCATATCATACGTTCGATGTCGGGCGGGAAGATAAACGGCGAGCGCGTTTCGGTGCGTCTCTATGAACCGAGGCGCAGGAATGAGCGCAGAGGCGGCGACAGATTCAGGGGCAGGATGAGCTCACACTCCGGAAGGGACCGCCGCGGATATTCCAACAAGAACAGACGTCATCAGTAGCCTTATTACTTTGGCAATTAAGTAATTTGATATTACGACAAACCTTTCATGCAGATACACTGGTTGTTTATTTTATGCTCAAATTGTATAATTGCCGAAGTAATAAGGAACCGCTGATTATTTTGATCAGCGTTTCCTTCGGGAATGATCGGGAGGAGATATGGTTTGAAAAGATCAGCTGCAGCGGCGGCAGCAGTCTGCGCCGCATTCATGCTTGCGGGATGCAATGATATAACCTCCGCAGCTCCCGCTGAGACAACAGCCGTTTCGGAAGCATCACAGACAGCGGCTGCCGTGACAGAGGCACAGGATACGAATTATCCTGTTTTTGCGGGCTCGCTCGAATTTACACAGGCGCCGAGATCAATAGTATCGCTCTCTCCCGCAGTCACAGAAATGCTCTATGCTGTCGGAGGAGACAAGAGGCTCGTCGCAGTCGGGAAATACTGCGATCATCCCCCCGAGGCAACGGAGCTCCCGCAGGCAGGCTCGCCTGCCAATCCCGATATCAGCACTATAATCGCCATGTCTCCGGAACTGCTGATATCCGAGAGCCCTATCGCAAAGAAGGATATGACCGATCTTTCCGATGCGGGCATAAGAGTGCTCGTATTGTCATCGCCCGAAACGGTAACCGCGCTCGAAGGTGAGTACAGAATGCTCTCGGCGCTCGTCTCGGGGAACGATACCGCTTCAGATGCGGCATCGGCTGCCATGAAGGAGTATTATGATGCAGTCGGGGATATAAGTTCCTCTGCGGGCACATTCCTGCTCGTCATGGACGATAATTACAGCGTTGCTACGGGCGATACACTTGCAGGGAGCGTTATGTCCGCATTCGGCGACAATGCAGCGCTGGCGTATACGAATTACAGTATGCCCGAGGAGGATATCTTTTCCTCCGACCCCGATACGGTGTTTCTCTCGTCCGATGTTGACCCTGCGCTTTTTAAAGAGGATTTCGCGGAGCTCGGTGCAGTAAAGAACGGACGTATCATAATAATCGACACAACGATGTTCGAGCGCCCGACAGCACGTCTTTCCGGGCTTGTGAGAGATATTGACGAAAAGCTGAAAGATATTCCGGAGGAGACAGAGGTTCCAACGGAGACTAATGCTACGGAAGAAACAGAGGCTTTTGGAACCGATGCCGGTGAAGACGGCGGATATATCACCGGAACAGTCACCGCGGCGGATGCGGAATAAAGCGAATAAGTATAGAACAAGACCCCCCGCACAAAAATGACTTTGTGCGGGGGGTCTTATAGTCAACGGCATTGAAATTGCTGCATTCAGTCTGCGCAAAGCTCATATATGCAAAGCTTTGATGAAAATGCAATTTCTGATGCCGTTGACTATATTTATCCTATGTTTTTCAGATCGTTCAGATCATACGGCGTTTCCTGATATACGCAGTAGTTTATCCAGTTCGAGAAAAGCAGGTTTGCGTGGCATCTCCAGTTGAAATGCGGCGGCTGACCGGGGTCGTCATAGGGGAAGTAGTTGAAGGGGACTTTTATCGGGAGCCCCTTACCGAGATCGCGGAAATATTCATCCGAGAGAGTGAAGCGGTCGTATTCCGAATGTCCAGTCACGAAGAATTGTCTGTTGGTCTTGTCCGCGACGATGTGAACTCCCGAGATATGCGAGGAGGTGAGTATCTTCAGCTCGGGACTGCTCTCGATCTCCATGCGGTCAACTCCGGTATGCCTTGAATGAGGTACGAAGAACGTTTCGTCAAAGCCGCGCACGAGCGGATGATTGGGTATCTCTATCTTGTGCGGGAACACGCCGAACATTTTCGCAGGGAGCTTGTACTTCTTTATCCCGTAGTGGTAATAGAGCCCCGCCTGTGCGCCCCAGCAGATATGGAAGGTCGAGAATACGTTGGTCTTTGACCATTCCATTATCTCGCAGAGTTCTTTCCAGTAGTCCACCTCTTCAAATTCGTACTGTTCGACCGGTGCTCCCGTGATGATGAGCCCATCGAAGCGTCTGTCGCGTACCTGTTCAAAGGTGGTATAGAATTTTATAAGATGCTCATATGGGGTGTTCTTTGCGACATGGGAAGCTGCCTGCATGAGCTCGATGTTGACCTGTATCGGTGTATTGCTGAGCAGTCGGAGTATCTGTGTTTCTGTTTCTATCTTTTTGGGCATGAGGTTGAGGATAAGTATCTCAAGAGGGCGTATGTCCTGTCTGGATGCGACATTGTCCGTCATAACGAAGATATTTTCCTTTGTCAGCGCCTCATGCGCCGGGAGATTTTCGGGTATGTTTATAGGCATAGATCATCTGTCCTTTA
>JAILFE010000440.1 GCA_024697725.1 Oscillospiraceae bacterium | reverse complement strand
ATGTTTTATCACTATACTCAGATAAAACTACATCCTGAGCTTACTGACTATCAGAATGGAATAATAGCAGCCTATACGTTCCTTTTTGCAGAGCTTGATATGAGTATAAGGACAGAACTCGGTGATGAGGACAATGGGTTGTTAAAGATCATCAGTCAGGATATAGTGGATGCATTGAAGAACGACATGGAGAGTATGATTCCCGTAAATACACCCATTCTCATATCTACGCTTGAAACTGTGATGCCAATATTAATGTCCTCATCGGTGGCATACGAGTGCGGAGAATACCTGCGTGATAAATGTTCACAGGAATATATTTACTATGTTGCTAACTTTTCTGGTATGAGTGATGATGTATATGAATTTTATATGTGATAGATGACAAACAACAAAGTAATGCAGATATGCAACAACTATGATTAAGAGGTATTCAATAGGTGATAATATGTCGGATAAAAAAAGAAGCTTTTTAAATGATTATGAAAAGTTCAGGGCTCTTTTACGTCCAGTGTTTTTTTTGGGATCATATACTATCGATGAATTTCTAAAGCTTGAAGAACTTGGGATAAAGAAGACACAGTATCAGAACTATAAAATCATTGCTGAGGATATTATAGAAAAACTGTCGAGCCATAAAGAAAATAACAAATCTGCACTGAAATATGATGTTGAACAGTTTGAGAAGAATTATAACTATCTTTCTGAGAGCTATTTCATCAAATCTCTGACTCCGCTTGAAGCTGGCATTACTATTTCTATCCTGCTGATGCTCAACATTTCGGATGGATATGAAGAGTCCGAGCTAATCGAATTATTGTATGGTCAGGAAGAAAAGACCGTTAAATCAAAGATACGCTCTATGGAAGATAATGGACTTATCACTCGCTGCGGTTCCAAGTACAGAATCATTGATAATCCGCTGTTAGATCTTTCAAATCGGGATTTCCAGATGTTACTCTATTTTGTTGATTTTCAGAAATCAAGAATATATCCGAATTGCTTCGGTGCATTTTTATATTCTTCAATGTGTCGTATCTATGAGAAGCGTTTCTCTTGCGAATACGAAAGCCCTTTTGTTCTAAAATGCAATTATCTCGGTAACATTCTGGATGATGAGATACAATGGGAATTGCTTCGGGCGATATATGCGCATAAGACTGTTTCGTTCAGGTATAGATTAAACAGGAACAATACCGTTAAGGATATTATACCTTGCAGGCTTCTTACTGAGGATCAGCTGAATCGTGTATATTTAATGGGGATACGCAGGACCTCTCGAGGAGATAAAAAGCGCTTTTACAGACTTGACAAGATCTCTTACCTTGAAATCACAGGTGAACAGCCGGATAATTACACTGATGAATATGTAAAGTCGTTCTATATCGAATCGATGCAGGATTCTTTCTCAAATATTCCTGTGTCATCTCAGAAGCAAACATTACTTAAGCTAAAATACGTTTCGTCTATGGAAAATGAAATAAGGCGCCAGTTCAGTTCAGTGACTTTTGACAAACAGCATCATATTGCCGAAGTATTGGTAAAGACAGATGATAATGTACTTAATCCATGGCTGAGATATCATGCAGGCACAATAGAAATACTGAATGATTGTTCTATCAAGGCGGAATTAGATCAAGAAATGCAGGAGATGAAAAAGCTGTATGGAATTATTTCATGAATACCACAATAGGTTTTTTACAGCATTGGTAGAACTTGCTGAAAGGATCGCGAGCGGAGAAGAGATTTCGGCTGCTGAGTTCGAACAGATATATTATGAGATCGGCAGCAATGGAAGAAAACGCATAGGTGATACTTTTTTAGAGCATATAAAGCATAATACAAAGCTAAACATATTTGATTTCTCCGACCGCAAAAGAGTACGTCTGATGCTGAATACTGATTCAAAAGCTCAAATCGCTAATATTCCGCTCAGAGTGGAACGCCTTTGGTTTGAGGCTGCTGTTTGTGATGATTATGTCAGGTTGTTCTTTGACAGCAATTCTGTGCAGGAAATGAGAGAAAAGATATCCGACTGCGGATTTCCGTACTACCGCCTAATCGACAACAGTGTATGCAACATGTCTGCTTCGGAACTATGTGCTGTGCAGCCGGTTTTCAGAATGTCTCTGGATGCTATAACGGAGAAGCATGTCCCGACCACATACACATGCTTGTGGAGATACCGCCGAATTTGAGTGTAGCACAGTTTATGGGGTATCTGAAAGGGAAGAGCTCGTTGATGATCTTCGACAGGCACGCCAATTTGAAGTACAAATATGGCAACCGGCATTTCTGGTGCAGAGGATACTATGTAGATACAGTGGGGAAGAACAAAAAAGCGATTGAAGAATACATACGAAATCAGCTGCAAGAGGACATAGCGAACGATCAATTGACTTTCAAAGAGTATATTGACCCGTTTACGGGTAGCAAGAATAATTAGGCAAAAACAAACAGCCGCTTTTAGCGGCTGCCTGTGAAATCAATGCGGTTGCCAGACCTTTCGGTGCGCCTTCAGGCGCTGAGTCCGTATTACGCCCTTGAAGGGCGGGTGCATACCACCAGTTCAACTGGTGGTTTTGATTTATTTTATATGAATGCTTGTTATAGCGACCTGATCTCCCGTGACTGCGGCGTATATCGTCTTGTCTATATCTGTCATCGTCACCATGTTTTTTATCGAGATGCCTTCATTTTCGGTGATAACAGTGATACGGTTGTCTT
>JAILFE010000142.1 GCA_024697725.1 Oscillospiraceae bacterium | reverse complement strand
GTCTCGCACACCGATTGTCCAGAGGCTTGTTTGCCGTGTCTTAAATTTGGATATTTTATGGAAAGTAACTGTAATTATACCAGCAATCACTGATTTCCGCTCACATAAATTGCAAAAAATCAAGGAATTTATAAACCTGGTGGAATTTACCGCTTCACTGGAATTTACAATTTCAAGTCAGCGATCGTTGAAGGCCATAAGCTGAGATTTAGACAATTTCGCGGCTCAATTCTGTCTAAATCTTCGAACATTTTCACATTTAGACAAAAACAAGCCTTGACTTCGTCTAAATCTCGAATATAATAACCCGGCCTCCCCCAAAACGGAACACTGACAAAGATCCTCGATCCCTTGAGGAGTCCGGATTCATCCGCACAAATGCATTTTATGGGAGCAAGAAAAAAAACGCCTTATATCAGCTTACCGATTATTATACGATGTTTTATTTCAAGTTTCTAAAAGGAATGAGTATACCGTTCCAAAATGACATCCTTTTCGGTAAAAAGTGACAGCTTATCCGGAAAATCTTACAGGTAATTCCGGAGTGCTTACAACGACCTGTTTAAAACTCCTATAATGATAAAGGCACGCTTAAGCGTGACTACTATTATAGGAGGTCGATAAACATGATCGATTACCGAGAAATCATCCGCTTAAAAACAGCGGAACACAGCAACACCAGTGTTGCTTCCAGTACCGGCAACTGTAGAAGTCTGGTTGCTGACGTCTGGGCAAGGGCCCAGAAAAACAATCTTTTCTGGCCACTACCAAGTACCTTGACAAACGAGGTCCTAAAGCAGATCCTCTACCCCGAAAGGCAGGATGCAAATCAAAGGATGATGCCCGATTATGAGTACATCCACAAAGAACTGGCAAAGCCGGGTGTGACACTGACGCTTCTATGGTCAGAGTACTGCAGTTCATGCGAACAAGCCGGGAAGATCCCATACCAGCACACACAGTTCAACGAGCTCTATCATTCCTTTGCCGCCACCTACAAGGCTACACTAAGGCTTAAACACAAGCCCGGAGACCAGATGCAGGTGGACTGGGTCGGAGATACTCTGCACATCTTTGATCCCGTCACAGAGGAGACAACCAAGGCATACATTTTTGTGGCATGTTTACCATGCAGCATGTATGGCTATGCAGAAGCATTTCCTGATATGAAGACCCCAAGCTGGCTAAATGGTCACATACATGCCTTTGAGTTCTTTGGTGGTGTTCCCAGGATCACCGTACCGGATAATTGCAAAACCAGTACGATCAAGAATACCAAAACAGAGGTTATCCTAAATCAATCTTATCGGGAGATGGCTGAGCATTATGGTACAACCATAATTCCTGCCAGGCCGTTGGCTCCACGGGATAAAGCTGCCATCGAGGGCTCTGTACGCGTGATTGAAACGTGGGTGCTTGCCTCGCTCCGTAGCCGCAAGTTCTTCTCCTTTGAGGAACTGAACATTGCAATCCGGGATAAAATGAAGGAATATAATGAGCGTCCATTCCAGAAACGGAAAGGAAGCAGGCTTTCAGCATTTGAAGAGGAAGAAAAAGAATTCCTCATGCCTCTGCCTGCAACCCCGTATGAGTCGGCTGTCTGGTCAAAAGCCACCATACAACCTGATTATCTCATAAATATCGGGGATGTCAAATATTCCGTGCCTCATGACCTGATTGGGAAAGAGGTTGATATCCGTGCCACAGATAAGGTCATCGAGGTCTTTTACCATCAGAGTCGCGTAGCATCCCATGTGCGCGTGGCCTATTCTCCGGATCCAGTTTATAATCTGGAGCACATGCCGGTGAATCACAGAAAGTATCTGCAGTATGATACCGATTACTACTTGGAATGGGCAGAGTCCATAGGTGACTCTACGCTAGTGGTTACAAAAGGATTCCTTTATGGTCATAAAGTCGAACAGCATGGATATAAATCCTGTTCCGGCCTTATGAAGCTTGCGGATAAGTATACGCCTGAGCGTTTGGAACGTGCCTGCGAACGTGCTTTGTCTTATACCCCGCAACCCAGCATCAAAAATGTAACGACCATCCTGCAAAACGGACAGGATAAACTCAGTAATGAAAAGCCTGTCCGCAAGAATAGCGGTCAATACGGAATCACAAGAGGCAGCTCCTATTACAAAGGGGGTGACCACTTATGATTAGGCAGACAACTATTGATAAACTCCATGATCTGCGGCTTTCGCCCATGGCAGATGCCTTTGAACAGCAGTGCCAGAGCGATGATTATGCAGGACTATCCTTTGAGGATCGCTTCGGTATGCTTGTGGATCGCCAGTGGGAAAGCATGAAAAACAACAAGCTGGCAAAACTAAGGAAGCAGGCATGCTTTCGATATCCGGAAGCATGTATGGAAGGCATTGAGTATTACGAAGACCGAAAGCTTGATAGATCCTTTTTGCTGGAACTATCCACAAACAGATACATACAGGAGGATCATCACATAATCCTTAAAGGTGCCGCCGGGAGTGGTAAAACGTATCTGTCCAATGCTCTCGGCGTTGCCGCTTGCAGGAGTTATCTCAGCGTCAGGTATGTGCGTCTTCCAGAGCTACTTGATGAGCTTGCTATTGCGCATGGAGAAGGAACGTTTAATAAAACACTCAAAGCCTACCATAGGGTTCGGCTTCTCATCTTGGACGAGTTTCTCCTTATGCCGCTGACCAGCGAACAGTGCCATGATCTGCTTGAGATCATAGAAGCCAGAAGCATTAGAGGATCTGTGATCTTCTGCACCCAGTTCGAGCCCGATGGATGGATAGACCGCATGGGCACTGGCGAAGAGGCAACCGTTGCCGAGGCAATACTGGATCGGATCCGCCCCAATTCGTATGAGATCCTTATAGAAGGACGTGTCTCCATGAGAGAGCGCCACGGACTTAAGGCAGAAAAGGGGGTGTCGCGCAATGGCAGATAAATTTGCTTACTACGATCTTCTTGATGAAGTAAACTGCGCCGATTCCTGCGAAGCTGTAATAGCCCTCTGCGAACTGATCGATAAGTTGGTGGCGGATGTCGAATCCCTTGAGCTGGAATGTATAAGCACAAGATATCACCTAAGCCAGTATCTGGATGAGACACGGGCTGAAGCGCTTCGCATGGACATCCTGTCAAATCTGGCTCCCCGTTATTCCGGGGAACCGGCATACGAGCTCTTTAAGGCCTTAATGTATAATGGTGGAGATCCAATGGAATTCCACGAACACCTTGTCAAAGTACAAAGAGCATGCAATGGGGACTGGCCCTGTTTGCTCTAACAACTAAATATAAATCTTTTGCTGGGCAGGCTTTATTGCCTGCCTGGCAGAGGTGTTAATCCGTGATAGCAAATGCGCTGTAAGCATCGCCGGATTAACCTGTAAGATTAAGCGGAAAGGGTGTCACTTTTTGCCGAAAAGGGTGTAAATTTCAATCGGCATACTCAGTTACCAAGAACTCTATGAAAAAGAGCGTTCAAAGTAAAAAAGTAATTCCGAATTCAAGAGAAAAATCCGACCTTTCAAAAGGTGGTCAGCCTGGTCATGAGAAGCATGAAATGGCACAGTTTTCTAATGAGGAGATCACCAATGAAACAGTTCATGCCCTTGTTGAATGTCCTAAATGCGGCAGTCATAACCTTGAAGAGGTCGGTGAAACCATCAAGGATGAATTAGATTATGAGGTCAAAGTCATTAAGCACAAACATCGTTTTGTTGAATATATCGGCCTGGACTGTGGTGCAACAGTCCGTGCTCCCCTTGGATTACTTAAGGCTGCCAACCAGTATGGTAAGGTCATGCAGGCAATGGCTCTCTCCCTCATGGATCTTGGATTTGTGAGTATCAATCGCACAAGAAAAATCCTTACCGGCTTTTCTCCTGAACCACTTACTCTCAGCGAAGGATACCTGGCAAAGCTTCAGAAGCGTTATTCCAAAAAGCTCCATGCTTTTGTGGCAGATCTAAAAAATATAATCATCGGGTTGCCGCTTATATATTGGGATGACACTGTGGTCTTTGTAAACACTGTCAGAGCCTGCATGAGGTTTTACGGCAATGAGCGCATTGCTCTTTATACTGCGCATCTGCACAAAGACCTTGACGGCATCCTTGAAGATAACATACTCCCTGTGCTGAGTTCAGGAACAAAAGTCATGCATGATCATAACACAATCAATTATCATGAAGGCTTTGTATTTAGAAATGTAGAATGTAATCAGCATCTGGAAAGAGACCTTCAGAAGCTGTTCGACTCGTCAAGCCACTCCTGGGTCAAAGTGCTAAAAGAGCTGATACAGTCTATGATGCACGACCGGAAACATCTGATAGCCGAAGGTGCTACTGCTTTCTCAAAAGAAGCTGTTGAAGCTTTCCTCATGAAAGTGGATTCTCTTTTGGATAGTGGATATAAAGAATACATTGCCGATCTGGGGCATTATTATGA
>JAILFE010000432.1 GCA_024697725.1 Oscillospiraceae bacterium | reverse complement strand
GAGAATAACGTTGAAGCATTAACAAGTGTACTGAAACGTGTAGGCTGTGTCAAGGGAGAGATGCCTTGGGAACAGGAAGATGGTCTTTGCGATTGTCTGCCCTGCGGATATATGAAGAAATTCCTCTGGCAGAGAGCTATGCCGAGTGAAGCAATAGCGATCCTCATTCCGTTCAATGTAAAGGAAATGCAGATGAAGAATGCTACATATTACGGTCTGAACGTTCTTTCCAACAATATTATCATATTCGACAGGCTTACGGGGCTGATAAACCCAGCAGGGTTCGTGCTTGCGTGTCCCGGCGCAGGAAAATCCTTTTTCGTGAAAAAGGAGCTTATTGATGTATTCCTGCGCTATTCTAATGCAGATATTCTTATTATCGACCCGGAACGCGAATACTGGAAACTTGTGGAGGCTTTCGGCGGAACGGTAGTCAGGTTTGCGAACGGTTCAAAGAATCATATAAATCCGTTCGATTTTGACTTCAGATTGCTGGAAGATGACGAGATCGACATCATTGCGGACAAGTGCCAGCTCATTACATCGTTTATATCCTGCATGGACGCGAAGCACCCTTTGAACGCTCAGGAAAAGTCCTTCGTTGACCGCTGTGTGAGGAAGGCATACATAAAATCCGGTGTGCTTGATACGCTCGATGAAAAGGATATGCCTACTCTCGGTACTTTCCTTGATGTGATGAAAGCTGAAACGGAAAATATAAACCGCGATATGAAGGACAAGCTGATCGTTACGATTGATATGTATGTCAACGGGTCGGCGAAATATTTCAACAATCAAACGAATGTTGATACGAATAACCGCCTTATTTCCTATGATATCCGTGATCTGAACGGTAATCTGAAAACACAGTCGATGCTCCTGATACTGGATTATATCTGGAACAGACTATCTAAAAACCGTGATCTCGGGCGTGCGACCTACATTTATTTCGATGAAGCCCACCTGCTGTTCTCAGATGAATATGCACTTGATTATCTGAGAATGTTGTGGAAGCGTGCGCGAAAATATGGTGGTGTATTAACCGGAATAACGCAGAATGTGGAAGATCTGTTGAAAGATGATAAGTCGCGTTCGATGCTCGCAAACAGTGAGTTCCTTGTATTGCTGAAACAGAACCCGACCGATGCGGCTAAATTACAGGATGTACTTCATTTTACCGATTCGGAAATTCAGTATGTGAATGATACGCCTCCCGGACACGGTATTCTGGTACTCGGCGGTAAGGATAAGATACCGTTCTATGACGAGTTCCCGAAGGATACGAAGTTGTATTCTATGTGTTCGACTGCATTCAGTGAGACAGCGAATCTGATGAAGGAAGAAAACGAAAAGTGAGGAAGGGGAGTTTTCTATGAAAAACCGAAATGATCGTGAGAGAGAAAACTCCCTCTCTCATGATAATGCAAAGAGATTTTACTTTGCGAAACAGCGTCAGACTAAGAAAAAGTATAGAATAGCGCAGTCTTTGAAGCAGCCACAGAAAAATAATGATGACTCGATTGAAATAGTGCTGGGAACACTTACCGGAGGTCATTCGGAGAATAGGGAAAGACTGTATGAACGCCATACAGTAAATACTGCGAGTATTACTTCGGATGATAGACCGGAATAATCAGCAAAGCAGCGGCAGATGCGGAAAGCAATGTATCTACGTGAAAGGCTTTTGAAGGAGAATGATGCTTCCGAATACATTTATGCAAATAATCAGGACAAGAATGATGACTATTCGAGAGATGATTATTGCTCCGAAAAAACGGAGATATATGAAGATATTTCTGGAAATGCAGATTATATGACAAATCCTGTATCCTCGGAAGAAAACAAGGATAGGCGTACCGATACAGAAAAGCGTTATTATGATAAACGTCCTGCTGTCTCTGATGACCCTGCTGCTGTCCAGAGGATTTACAGAGCCAAATACATAAAGGAAAACCTCGAAAGAGAAAGCAGTTTATCTGCAATTATGGCTTACAGATACGATGATGAACATGATTATGAACAGGCAGACGATATCATTTCGGCGAAGGACGATATTTGTAATATCACTCCAAACGATACCGTAGAAAGTGTAAACGATGTAATGCGTATAGGTGAAGCACCGGTTCTCAGTGATGATGTTAAGGATAATATCGCCCGGCTGATAAAGCAGAAACACCTTGTTCAGAGAATCGAGGACAGGCGAGACAGGTATGCTGCGCATAAGGAGTATTCGCAAGATCATATAAAACAGGAAAACGGACAGGATTGTTCCGATGATGTTATTTTCGGATTTTATAGATATGATTTCGGACAGGATATTCCCGATAATGAAAGGCTGGATATACCTGATGATGTGCGAAAGGAAACTATTGATGCAGATTCGCTTCTTTTTGCGGATAAAATACATCATGAAAATGTTTCGGAGCAGCCGGAATATCCTTTGCCGGGAAAAATGGAAAGCGGTGTAAACGCTGTTTCGGATAATGCAGTGAAATATATCAGCAGTGTAAAACAGGCTGCCGATTCCACAGGCAGATCAGATTCTGCGCAGGCTGTTCCGTATAACATCGGAATGATTCTTGCTCAGAATGAGGGCAAGAAGATAGCATATCAGCTTGTGAAGGGTGAAGAAACACTTGCAGAAAAGGAACGTTCTCATGTTGCAGAAAGAATGTCGCAGAGCAGATTCCACTTTGTTGATCCGGAAAGTCACAAGCCTAAAGTCGAGCCTCGTGAAACTATCCGTGAGGAACAGAAGCGGAAATTCATCAAAAATAGTGAGATAAAACGAGCCGAGGTCAGGCGTGAAGCCGAGCAGAAGGTCAAGGAGAATATCTATGTAAAGGCAAACAGCAAGGAAAGCGGCGGAATCATCAAAGCTATTTTCGGAGAAAGGGTATATTCGCCAAAAGGCAAAGGTGTTGTCATTGCAGGTGCAGTATGTGCGGTCATTCCTGTGATACTTATCGTAATTATTTCGATATTTGTATGCTCACTCTTTTCATGGCTTGCTCCGCATAATGAAAGTCTGTTCGATAATGAAAGCGGTTCATATCAGGAGGTTGATCTGGATGGTAATGAGGTCATAACGGGGTATATTAATGTGATCCGTGATATTTTCGATGAGAAGCAGCTTGAGATTCTTGCAGAACTCAGCACTCTGGAATATGACCATGATGAAATGGATAACAGGTATATAAAGCTGGAGGAGTCCTTCGATACGGAGTGCATAATGGCATTAGCAGCCGTAAGAAAGCAGAGAAGGCTGTCCGGTTATGATGAAGACAGCGAAGCATCGGAAGATATAGTATATCACCTTACACGAAAGGATTTTGAAGATATCGTTGAAAGTACCTTTACACTCGAATATAGTATTGAAACGAGAGAATGCGATATATGTGAGCCGGACGTAATCACGGCGACAGATCCTGAAACGGGTGATGTCACGGAAATCGGGACAGGTTCTGAGGTACACACGTTCCTTACAGGAAGCGGTGTAGTAAATATATCTCAGCTTGCAAATAATTCGGAATACTTCTTCTTTGATCAGTTTATAACCTGCGGGTCAGAGCATTATGAGGAAGATAGGGCTCTTTATGATTTTTACCGTGAAGTGCTGCATGATTATTTTCTTGGAACAGCGGATGAACCTTCACACACGATAGTGGATTACAGCTCTGGAACCGAGGACAGAGAGCGTATGACTCAATGCGCAGAGATAAAAGGATATACCATTAAGGACGATTATGTAGTAAAGGTAGATGAGAGCAGTGATGAAGCAGATGATTAAAAATATCGGAGATTTCTCCAAACGGTTCAAAAATGAAAAGTGGTTCAGGCCATTGGCAGTGATAACAGTGCTGATAGTGCTGGCGGTGGCTATTAGTATCTATAATGATCTCACGTCGGAAAAAGAAAAGCCGCCTGACACCGAAGACACATCGCTGATTGATGATATCTTCGAGGACAGTGCGGCTCACGTTGTGATGATATGCGGATTAAGTATTACTCTTGCTTTCATGGAGCATGACAAGGAATTGAAGCTGAGGGAGAAGAAGTGAAGTGCTTGTAAGATAAATCAGAATTTGCCAGTCTATTTCTTGTAGGTGACTACCATTGTATTAGACAGTTTTTTCCCGACCAGGTAAATCAACCATCCCAAAAATCTCTTCAACGGAGTCAAGGGCACACCCGGCGCATATCTCATCCCCTTGTATTTCGGCCAAAAGTTATTATCCTCAGTCGGATAGTCTTTTTCTCCCTTATTACCGACA
>JAILFE010000423.1 GCA_024697725.1 Oscillospiraceae bacterium | reverse complement strand
ATATATATAAGACTTAAAAATAATAGTACAATAGTACCATATAAATAATAAATGCCTATATTACGCAATTTGCGATGCACAAGTGGTTACACAGATACCCCCTTTTTCAGCACAGATGTACTAAAGTTAAGTGCTGACTTTCCGGCCGTGGCACTAAAGTACAGCAGTTTCAGAGAGAAAATAAATATTTTAACACAAAGCATTGTATATGTTTAACATTTTATAATATTTCGTTAAAATCTATTCGTCAAAATGACGTTATGCAAATTTACTGATAAAATAGAAACAAGCAATATATTTTATTGTACAAAATAACGGAACTTACTTTTATTGACATATATTGCAGCACACTTTTGAAAGGGACCTGCACACTTATTTGCCGTTTTGGCACTCTTTTTTGGGGTCTTTTTTGAAAAGTGTGCAGCTATTTTTTATAGAAATACATGCAAAAATATCTCGTTTGTGATATTAAATCATTTGTATCTATAGACATTCATAACAAAATCCCACCACGTGTTCGCTGCCTGTTGCTGCTCCGTACTTGTTATCTGTTGCTGCTCCGTACTTGTTATCTGTTGCAATCATATTTACTGAATCTCATCCTGTGCTTGCTATCTATATTTGCGGTCAGATGCTGACCGCCGGTATAATTTTTGAAATAAGATAAGAGAATTCAGATCATGTAAAATAAAACCACAACAGCCTAAATAATTACCCGCAAATCATTGACAAAATAAGCTTCTTATGTTATAATAGATATATAATTGCAGAGAAAAATTTCATTCGCAATTATTGACAACAAACAACAAGAATCGACAGTTAATTATGACATAAGGAGCAGACATCATGAAAACATCAAATGAGAAAAAGCACACACCTCAAGACTTATCCGGCATCTATTCAAACTGGGTCAAAGAACTTAAAGAGTTAAAAGAACAGAACCCAACCGAAGCCGGTTGTGATGAGGCGATCCGTCTTTTAGAAGCAAGTGCCAAACAACATTCTAAAGAAAAAAGCAATCTTGCCAGAATGCTTCATATTTTCTCACCTAATACATCATACGAAAAGCTTTCGGAAGATGCCTTTTCTGCAGTCAAAAGCAACAGAGTTGCTGAAATATGCACAAATTATGCAGCGCTTGAAATGGGTGTGCCGGGTGATCCCGAAAAAGCAGGTATTACTCTTGCAGAAACAGCAAGCCGTTTAAGAAACGCACTGGCTAATAAATCGCCTGATGACCTTAATAAAACGCTTACAGCATCTGCTATCAGCTTTAAATCTCCGTATGAACGATACAATCAGATCTGCGGTAATGACACACAGACTTCAAAAAACAACACTCAGACGTTATCTAAAGAAGATGTAGTTACAGCAGCAACCTATAATACAATGCTTGAATCCATGAAGCATGGATGCGGATCCACTACTGAATGGATGTCAGAAAGTGCAAACAAAGCCTACAACATCGTGTTGCTGCATAATGAAACAAACAAAGAAGCCGACAGACAAAGAAAACCGCTTGCATTTGATGAAAAGAAACATGAGCAGATACAAGACCTTATCAACGAATATGGCAACCGTACAAACAATTTTACTGACAGAGGACTTGACGTCAGTGAAAATGCGAAAAAGCTGACCATACAATCAACAGGTCTTTCAGATATAAAAGAAACAACGGTAAGACAATCAACTGAAGATCAGAAACTCCAAACAGCTGTCAATGCTGTTTGCAAATACTATTATCCTCCAAGAATCGACAAAGAAAACGATCCGCCTGCATTTGACTATACTAAGAACAACACAACAGTAGCCACAAAAGAAGCATCTGATGCATTTCTGAAATCTGTGGCTTCAGCTCAGTCACATAAAAAATCAGGACAAGATCTGACAAGTAAAGACAAAGAAGCATTAGAGCTTTACAACAATGCTGTCGATATAATAAGTGATGGGAAAGCCCCGAAAGGAACACGTATTACCATACCTGATTATATGTATGGTCAAGCACCTGATGGAAAACCAAAGTTCGACTGTAAACCTAATGTTACAGCTCCTGATTATGCGGGCAGAGCAGATACGATAGAAATCAAAGATACCAAAGTAAAAACGATCGATGATTATATATCAGGTATTGAGAATGAAAGCCTCAGATCCTACATAAAAGCGGATTTTGTTGAAAATTATGCCCGTAACCGTGTTATTCAGACCGCTGACAGAACAGCTAACATTGACATGAATATGCATCATGCAAAAATAGCCGACCTGTGCGGCAAAGATAAGCAAATGCTTGACGGACAGATCGATTTCAACAAACTGAGTAAAAACGATCTTACAAAATATAAAGATTACGCAAACGAAGTTTCAATTCATAACACCGGTATGGATATTGAAACAAGAATGTCCGATACTATCAAAATCAACCACGCCGTTACCACACTTCCCTCAAATGCCATTGCTGATACTATAGAAAAAATGGGGACAGAAAACTCCCATAAATTCATTAAAATAGTTGAAGAAAAGGCGAATATGTACAAGGAAGCCGATGAAAAACGGACACGCATTGAAAGAACGCATCCCGAATTAAAAGATATCGTAGATAAAGCAGCTGAGATCGCTGAAAAGACAAAGGGTAAAAAACACGAAATATCAACACTTGATGCACAGCTCGATGCTGTCGAAAAATATTGTGCTAAGAATCCTGAAAGTTTAACAAGAGCAGAACAGATCGGTTTTGCTAACGCACTCAAGACACAGAATGCAACCAAAGATTTCAAGAATGCAGCAATGTCTGATACAGATGTAAAAGCTGCTATTAGTAAAACCTTCAGAGACAATCCCAACTATCTCAATGCTGCAAAAGATCCTCAGCATTACATCGATAATGCAAGACTTGCTGCAGCAGAACGCAGCGTCGGTGATATGATCAAAGCAAATCGTTACAACAAAGCTGCCGCGATCGATATACAACAGAACACGTCGACTGAGACTACAAAACAGCCGGAAACTTAATCAATTAAAAATGGGGCTGTTGCTGTCAGAAAGCCCCATTTGCTAAAAGCTCATACAGAACGACTAACATTGACTTTCAACGAACGAAACGAGGTATATGACGTGAACAACAACTATGAATTTTACGGATTTGAAACAGCATTTACAGGCAAGAACAATGACACTGTGGTTGATTTCCTGCGCAGCAAGCCTTACATGGAGATCTACGAAAATGACAGCAGAGCCGAGGTCGTAGAGGAGATCGTCCGCAGAAACGGAGAATTTTACGATTATCAGAACGCAAAAGACCTTACACCGTGGAAGCTGACGGAAACAGAAATGTGTTTTGCTCGTTTCGGTTATCTTCCTGACGAAACAAGACCGCCCAACCCCGGTTATGCCGAATACGACTGGGTGGTCCTGAACCCGATCCAGTTCCTGTATGGCGTATTCCTTCAGCAGATGATCGCACAGGGAAGTCTCAGGATCGAAAATATTGTCAACAAACGTCCCGGACGAAAAAGAGCAGAATAACATAGCTCATAATTGGCTGTATTAGTAAATAATACAGCCAATTTCTATATTACCCATATTGACATATGCCGCTGTTCATGTTATAATTAAATATATAGCAACACGCTATTAAAAAGACAGTTTGATTATGACAACTTTGAAAGGACAGATCGTATGGGTATCTTTGACAAAATTTTCAAAAACAAAGAAAAAGTCGACAAAAAAGACGAGCTTCGCAGCCAGCAGCGCTCATTTGCGGCTATGGCTGAACTGACAAAAGACATACCGTCGTTAAGTGCTATAGCTCAGAATGAACTTGATCACATAACACGGAAGCTCAAAGGTGAAAAAGACCCGCCTGACTACAAGAAAAAGCAGACCGAACTTGACAACAACTTTGACATGATCAAAGCAAGTGCCAGCCATGAAAAATATGGTCCTCGTAAATTCGGAGAACGCGAAGCCTTCTATCAACTCAGCGCTCTCAAACATGGCATATCCGATATAAGAAACGATAAAGGCAAAGTCACAAAAACAGCTTTCGACAATAATCTTGAAGAAATTGCCGAATATGCTGTATTACTTATGAAAAACAACAAGAACAAGACGGAAATGTCATTCTCCGACAAACTCAACATAGGACAATTCAGTATGAGTTCACCTACGAATCGTCAAAAAGTAAAAGACTACATGGAAAAAATGCCTGGTTTTGAGCCACTGAATGATACAGACAAACAGATTGCTCAGGACTTTGCCAAGAATATGAGACGTGACCTTCTCCAATCAGGTGAGAAGGGCGAACTTGGCATCAGCCGGGCACTCACCAAATCCGTCGCTAACAGCTATGAACGTTTTGTCAAAGATTCCCGTGATGAACAGCGCAGCATTGATATCAAAAACATCGAATATGATCAGGCTAAGAAAAGCTCAGAAAAATACCTGAGTCCTGATACATATAGTGAACATAAAGAGATCGACAAGATCATCAACTGGAACAGCGCTGACCACCCCAACGAAAACCTGAGTATCATAAGCGATAACGGCTTGTATGATATCAAAAAAACTAAAGGCTTCGCTGAATATATAAATGAAAAAGTCGAAGCTCATAACAAGATAGATCCGGAATCACAAAGCCTTGATCCGAGCGATAAGCGTTATAAAACACCTATACAGACCTGTGAAGAGGCTGTCAATGGTATCACAGACCCTGATGTAAAAGCTTACATGCAGCTGAAATGGATGCAATCGGCTCTTGATAATCCTGAAATCAAACTGGCGATCAACTCTGAAAACAAAAAGGGATCGCCCAATATATACTCGCCGGATGAATGCAGCGCAATGCGTGAAAAAATTAGTACTGAACTTGAACATCTCGGTACCCGGATAAATGAAAACAGAGATAAACTGTCAAATGACGATTATCGGAAATTCCTTGAAAACACACCTGAAGGTCAGAAGATCGCGCAAGATATAAATATCAAAACCATGACCGAAACCATGAAGACCGATCATCCCGAAATTATGTCAAGAGTCGACAATATGATCCAGCGTGATATTGACAACGCTCGATATAAAGCTATTTCAGACTGTGCTGAATGGTATGAACGCGCCAAAAACTCTAAAGAAGCCCTTGATGAGCTCAAAAAGGATCCTGAGTTCGATAAAGATAGCGTCATTCCCGATAAAATCTGGGAAAAATGGCAAAATGAAGAGTTATCGGGCGGAAAGAAATATCTGACAAAACTGGCAGGATTTGACTATAGCTATGCTGACATTGAAAAACAGGCGGCCAATAAGCTGACAGACAAAACATATGAAACCTGTGCCGATGTATGCTCCACTGGCAAAGATACACAGGAAAAAGCCTCAGCTGCTATCTGGCGTGAACTTCTGGACAAACCGAGACCGAATGTCAAAACAATGACAGACAAAGAGTTGTATAATACAATAAACAACACAGTAAACACAGCTATGCGTGAAAACAATATGACATACACTCAAACTACTCTTACAAAAATGACAGATACACCCAATCGTACCAACCCCAATTACAATCGGTTTGATAAAACTGCAACTATGTATGACAGTGGTTTGACATCAAATCCCGGAATGAAAAATGATATCACATCACCAAACCCCTAAAATGAGGTAAATAATCCAGAGCATTGCTTCTTTGCAAGATTCGATTATCTGCCCGAAGAAACAGAAAGACCTAAAAGTGAATGGTATAAAGACAACGATTGGGTCTTTCTTAACGATATCCAGTATCTTTATGCCAAATATCTTCAAAAAGGTATCGAAATGGGTCTGATCAAACGTGAAGATATCATTGATCGTCGTCCCGGACGTAAAAGACTATACTAAAATAACAAAAAATGAGGTAAAAAATGAGCAGTAAATATTATGGATTCGACATACCCCTGAACGCTGAAACAAGAACAAAGCTTGATGAAAATCTTCTCAATGGCGAAGCTCCTATGTTTATTCACGAAGGCGATATGGCTATAGATGTTGTTGAAGAAGTAATACGCAGAGATGGTATCATATACACCGGCGAAGAAGCCAAAGCAGTAGTTCCTTGGGAAATTGAACATCCGGAATGCTGCTTCTTTGCCAGATTCAATTATCTTCCCGAAGAAACAGAAAGACCCAAAAGTGAATGGTACAAAGACAACGACTGGGTATTTCTCAACAACATACAGTATCTCTACGCTAAATATCTCCAGAAAGGCATTGAAATGGGTCTGATCAAGCGTGAAGATATAATCGAGCGCCGTCCCGGACGTAAGAGACTCTATTGAAAATCAAAAAGAGGTCACCTATGGAACAAAAGATACCATTTGAAGTATTCAAAAGTAATGTCTGCCACGAAGTCAAAAACAAAGGTGAAATAACCTTTATGATTAACTTGCTCAAATCAGATATCATTACAATATATTTTAATAAACAATGGTATGATGAAAGCCTATACTTACTTGCTATGCTTGATTATTTGAGTCGCAAAAACAATATTCCTATTTGCACAAATTATAATCATTTTCGAAATTATAAGCTGGCGGAAGTGATATATCCAGAAGGCGTTTTACTCACAAGCAAAATACTGAATAAACCTGAACTACTTCAAGAAAGCTATGATAATGCTATTCCTGAATTTAAACGCTTTAATATTGTAGAAAACGAGGTGGAAAATGTTGTTTAATCAAGCGCTCACATCTGATAATATTAATGATATTTTCAAAGACTTAGCAAAATCTTTTAAATATACTTGAACAACTTAACAATAGACAAACAAGTGATAATCCCGATTTCAAATAATCAATAAACGCATCAGTAAATACCCTGCAATGTTCACTGAACAGCAGGGTATTTATTTTTCTCTCCCATCTGCCTTGCCCAGTTTCGGCAGCGCCGCTGCCGACGGCTCATTTTCGGATTGATTGAATAACAAAAAGGAGATATGATATGCAGATACGATTTATTACAGGAAACCTCTTCGATGCCGACAACACCTTCGCCCTTGCCCATTGCATCAGCTCAGATTTTGCAATGGGAAAAGGCATAGCTGTAGAGTTCACAAACAGAGGCGTCAAAAACTACCTGAAAACGACATATCCAGACAAAACATGGACAGGTGTCGGTTATTGCCTGAAAGCTCCTATTTCCGGTCATCCTATCGTTTACAATCTTGTGACCAAACAGAACTACTGGCATAAACCAACATATGACACTATAACCAATGCGCTTGAAGATATGAAACGCATGGCTGTAAATGACAGCATTCCCCGTATAGCGATGCCGAGGATCGGATGTGGTCTCGACCGCCTGGTCTGGGACCGTGTGGAAAATATAATCAAAACTGTCTTTGCCGACACTGACATAGAAATAGCCGTATACTCGTTAAACTAACGCAAAGGAGCATGACCATGAAAAAACTACTGACAACTGAAGAAATTATCGGATTTATCAAAAATATGCCTTTTAACAAGTCCTATGCTGCCATTGCAAGTGCTTATGAGGAAACTGAAGACAAGGAACCCGAAGGCTCCGGATGGTGGAGTATCATCAAACTGGCCTATGCTGGTGCAATAACTTTGCTCTTTGATTACTTTGGCGGCGGCTATCCTTTGGCCTACTGTATTGACGAAATAAATTACGAAGATACTTTAAAAAGCGCAGTTACTGATTTTCTTTCAAATAACTGCGATTTTTACGGCACTGATAAAAAATATGTAGTAAATACTGAGTTGACAAACGTTGACGAGACTTAAAAGGAAAGAAACCGCAATAAACAAAAACTGTTCATAACACATAACATAACAGAAAGTGAGGTTCTGTACAGCATGACTGCCTGGATTCCCGAAAGATTTAGGGCTCTGTGTGAGTCAACCGGTATGAGCCAGGTTGATCTTGCCAGAGCCTTAAACATACCTTATTCAACGTTCCTCAGCTATATAAACAAATCTTGCCCAGGTCTGAACAATTTAATACGCATAGCTGACTACTTTGATATCTCCTTGGATTTTCTGCTTGGGCGCTGTTCCGAAGAACAAACACAGTCAATACTTACTAATTATCCTGCCCATTTCATGAAGCTAAGAAAAACAGCTTATGAAAACTACCTTGTCGGACGTAAGCCTCTTCCGTCTGACATAACCAAAACCGGCTACGAATCACCATGGCCATACAACATGATAGAAGATCTAACAAAAACTCCGGTTACACATATCCTGACCGAAAGAAATCTGAAAGCACTGGATGTAGCTATAAACTCATTGCTTCCAAGAGAAAAAACAATTTTTCTGGCTTACTACCGTGATGGACAATCTCTCAGAACAATTGCTGCCAAATACAATATATCATCCACCCGTATACAGCAGATCATACGCAAAACCATCTGCAAACTCTCTCATCCGCGATTTACAAATGCTATCACAGAAAACTGGTATACGGCTGAAGAACTGAACAAGATTGTTAACCAGCTTGACTTGAGAGAAAAAGTTCTTGAAACACATGAACGTGAGTATTTAACAGCACTTGATATACTAAAACAAGAACAGGATGCTATAGATATAATCATAGACGAGCTTCGCAAAAAGAATATGCCAGCTCTAAGCCACAAACTGTTTGAGATCAAAAACGGTATCGCTGATCCATCTGAAATAATAAGATGCAACACCATGCTTGATGAAAGCATTTGCTTGTTAAATATCAGTCGACGATCTTATAATTGCTTACTCAGAGCCGGTTATACAACAATAAGAAATGTCTACGAATTACTCAGACACGAACCACAAAAAATAAAAAGCATAAAAAACCTTGGTTCAAAATCTATATGCGAAATAATTTCTGCTGTAAACACTTACACAGGCAGTAACTTCAAAGCCTGTTGAAAGGATGATTTATCATAAAAACACAGTTATCCAATATAAATATTGAAGCATCATCAAATGCAGACGGCACATACGATGCTTATATAAGCACAGAAGCCTCGTCAGGCGAACAGTATTATAATATCACTGCAAATAAGATCGGCAACATCGTATCTGATCTGATAGACACGCTTGATGAGGCTGCAACAGGTAAACGTCCGGCTACAATACGATATGAGCTTATAGAAACAGATGGATATAATATAACCCGAAACATCTATGATTCATTGAAAAACGCTCGGCAGGCTATGAAAAAAGCCTATACGGAACTGAATCGAAATAATTTGATTACAGAAACAGAAAAAAAGTGGGCTGAAATGTCATATTGCCGTGACTATAACGCAATTTTATACGATCGTGGTAAGAATGTATATGCATGGCATATATATCCTTGTAAAAACTAAACTCTTACAGAAAGGAATTTAAAAAAATGAAAGCAAGCGAACTTATAGACATACTGCAGCGTTCAATAGAAGCTCATGGTGACTCTGATGTAAAGATTCATGTTATAGATAATGACGACTGCTATGCAATTAGAGAATATACTGTACCTGTTACAGATGCTCAGGGAATATCAGAGATCGGCTTAAAAACCACTAAGACCGAAATACAGTTAACAGCCAGTATCAGAGATTAAGCGGGATCGATAATCAATGCAGATAAAAACAATTAAAGATTACAGCAAACCACTGACAGAAAAACAGCTTGATATAGTCATGGAATATCTGGCCGGCGGATCAAGCTATCGTGATCTTCTCAAAAAACACGGAATTGCTGTATCAACCATACACAGTTGGGTAAAAAAATACAAAACCTTCAACAATAATGCCCAAAAACCTATTGACAACGATGATCATAACAGCTTAAACGAAAATGATATTATTTCAGAACCAACAACAGTTATGACACCAACAAATCGAAAAACGATCACATACTGGCTGTTGGACTACGAAAACACACATAAACAGGGTCTTCACGGTATTGAAAATCTCAAATCAAATGATATTGTGTATATATTTTACTCAAATGCGACAAATATACCCGAGTTTAATCATAAAATAGCACCTAAATGTACTATCATACTGAAACAAACCGAAAACGGAACAAAAAATGCACTTGACTTTCAGCTCTCCAGCCAGCTTGGTTATCTGATTCATGAAAATATTAACGCAAACTATGAAAGCCGATATGTAATTGTTTCAAAAGACAAAGGTTACGGTACATTACAATCATTTTGGAAAGATATTGCCGACATAAGTTATGCTGATGATTTGAACGCAGATGCCGAGATTGAAGCCATACAAAGCATAATATCTTCTGTAAAAACTAAAGCAGAACTCAACATGGCTCTCATCAGATATTATAATAATGACACACAGCATGCCGGCAAAACATACAGATATATCATTTCAAACAACCTTTTCAATTCCGAGAAGCCCACATCAAAACCCGGCTTTCCGTATTATAAATACGACAGCGAAATAATAACCATACTGAGATCTGTAAAAAACTCAACAGAACTCAACAATATGCTGCAAAAGCACTATAGCTCAAATGGTCAGAAGGCTTCACAGCTCGCAAGCAAAACATATCATGATATAATCAACGACGGTTGGAAATTCTAAATAATAACAGAAAGGGAAGCGGCTGCAAATGCAGCCGCGAATAACTATGAAAAAAATGAACAAAGCAGATTCCCTTACAAAACAGCAGATAAAAATAGCCGAAACATATCTATCCACTAACATATCTTTTCGCAAACTGGCCGTTTGCTATGATTGCAGCCCGACGAAGATCAGAACAATTGTCAACAGATACAAACAAGAAGTAGCCAACGTTAAACCAACATATAAAACTGAATCAATTCCTGATCCTAAGCCAATGCCAAAGACTGAACCATTCGCTAAGATTGGACCGACACTAACCAATAAAATCACATTATGGCTTGTTGATTATGATTCAACGGATATTTCAGCTCTTGCCGGTATCGATAGACTGCCTGCCGACGACATGGTTTGTATTTATTGCAGCAAGCTGTCTGTTGAAAGTCTTCCTGAGCTCAAAAAGATAGCCAATACAAAGGCTTCTGTTTCAATTTATATAACAGGAACCGCAAATACATCTTCCGCGCTTGAAATATCGAGTCGACTCAGCTCCGATATATTCACCAAACATGAATCAAAATATCACTATCATATCGTCACTAACAACAAAAGCTATAATTCTCTAATAAACGTGTTGAGGCAGAACAGCAACATCGACATCAACCTTGTGCAAAATCTGAATGGAACACAGATCAGTGAAATAAACACATAATTGCCCAGACCTAACAAAGCACTGACCTATTCAAAAGCCTTTGGCTTCACCACACCTACAGAATCAAAGACTATAAACATTGGCAACGGCAAAACTATTCAGATCAATACAACCATTCCAACAAAAATATCACTCAACATCGCAAGAACATAAGAAAGGATATCACATATGGAAATCATACTTCAGAATATTGAGACCGTTGGTGACATCATCGATGCACTGTCAAAGCTACCCAGAAACACAGAGATCACACCATTCGGTGACCCTGACGCAATGTTTGTCTACGACAAAGAAAACAACAGGTTATATCTTGATAACAATATCTTTCTTGAAGAAGAATTCGGTGTGAATATCGAATCTTCCTGAACGTTCATTTTCTTACTTTTTTGATCACGCGGCACGCCGTGCCCGCCGGAATGATACATGAACAAATGAAACCTATTCAAAACAGCATAACAGCTTTGAATAAGTTTCATTTTTTTCTACAATAAAAATAACAGAAAGGTTACCTTCAATGGTAAAAATAGACAGTAAAAACACTGACATATCGCTTTTCGGCGAAAAAACCTTATATGGGCTGTTATACAACCTATGTCATGATCTTTCAGAAGCCAGAAATAATCATAACAAATACAAGCAGTTGCTTGCTGACTTACCAATAAACGATCTTATCGTTAGTGTAGCCTCAACACATAAACTGTATTATATTGTAAGGAACAAAACTGAATTCAATAATATTGATTATGACATACTCATAAGGCATCTGAAAGCACATGAAGAAGAAAAACTGCTTCTTTCCGATAAAGGAATAGATATCATATTCAAAAACAAAGATCTGACTATTTATATTGGTCAATATTATTAAGGAGCGCATCACATGGCAAAACTGATTTTTCGATATGGAGCAATGGGTAGCTCCAAAACAGCCAACGCCTTAATGGTCAAATACAACTACGAAGAAAAAGGCAAAAAAGTCATCATGCTGAAACCTATGTGCGAAAACAGAGACGGCAAAAAAATAATCAAATCCCGTATTGGCCTACAGACTGATTGTCAACTGCTCTCGGCTTACAGAAGCCGGAGCTTGTAACTATCCGATAGTAAAAACGTTACAATAACTCCTACCTTTGTTACTGTCAGAAACAGCTGATGTTACATCGCGCGGTTGTTGACAAAACCGCTTACAGCAAAGTTTTACTCTGCTGTAACTGTATCAGGTACTAAATATTCGATTCCCATACGATACAGATTCATAGCCGCTACACGATCATCATTAGAACGATAGCCACAGTTCTTACAAGCAAACAGGTGTATTTTCTTGTTGCGATTAGCTTTTTCAGTGTGTCCGCAACAAGGACAAGCCTGACTTGTATAAGCGGGATTAACGTTAATTACAGAACAGTTATGCAAAGAAGCCTTATACTTAAGCTTCTGTTCCAGATCATAAAAAGCCCAGCTTACCGAGACATAGCGATCCTTTAGGCGTACTTTTTCAGATACTTTACGGATACCTGTCAGATCCTCAAGAACGAACAGCGTATGCTCAGGGTTGCTTTCAACGAGTGCCTTTGATACCTGATGATTTACATCCTGCATCCAACGGTTTTCTCTTTGACCTATAGCCTTGAGTCTTCGTCTTGATGATGACGTCCTGATGCGCTGAAGTTTTTGACGTATAGTTTTGAACTTAGCACGTTTCTGCTTAATAAAGCGTCCACTTACAAAACCCGTCTTGTGTTTGCTGTCGTAAGTTGAGACGATAAAATTGATGCCTCTGTCGATGCCTACTACGTTTGAAATTTTAGAAAGATCTTCATTCGGTATCTCAAACAAAACAGGAATATGCAAAAAGTATTTGCTGTGTTTATATACAAGCTTTGCTGTTCCGAAAGAATAAATATCTTTATTAAAATATTTCCCAAAATTATCGGCATGATACGAAAATTTAAGCCGACCGTTTAATGTATTGACGGAAAAACAGCCTGAGACAAGCGAATAGTCTCTGTTCCATACAAGATCGTACTGTGGTTTCTTAAACTCAGCCTTTATCCATTCGTGCTGTGTTTCAAGAATGGTTTTATAACGGGCAACGACTGTTCTGATACATGATATTGCCATCTGTGCTTTCAGATTAAATCTGTTTTTAATATCATAATATATATTCTTTTGTATATCATTGGTGTTCAGACAATGAGTTTCAAAAATATAATCAGATACGTAATTGCAAGCCTGTCTGTAAGCAGACATAGTATTATTCAGTAAAATATCTGAATCAGCATCTGTATCAAGCTTAAGCTTGATTGTAACAACCATTTCACGCACTAATATCACCTGCTTTCACTAATAATATTATACCACAGTAAAGCATGAAAGTCAATACATATTTAAAAACTTTTAGAAAAAAGAAGAGAAGGCGATTCCTCCCCGACTTAAAGAAGTCGGAGTATCCTGCGCTGACTTTTGATGAAGCACAATTTCTTCGACCGAATCTTATCGACAAACTCAGCGATCTTGTCGATAGACACAATATAACGATCATATGTTACGGCTTGAGAACAGACTTTCAAAGCAAGCTGTTTCCGGGAGCAAAGCGGCTTATGGAACTTGCCGATGATATAGAACAGATAAAGACTATTTGCTGGTGCGGCAAACGAGCTCATTTCAATGCTCGTATCATGAACAGTCAGATAATCACAGATGGTGATCAGCTGCAGCTTGGCAGCAATAAAAGCTATGTGTCACTATGCCGTAAACACTATAAGCTCAAACAGCTCAAAGACTAAAGCACGGAGAGGTAAAACATGACTTACGAAGAAATAATTGATATCCTTGCTGAAACAGCAAAAACGGATAACATACAAAGTCCTGCTGCTCAGAGAATATTTGCTCAACTCTGCTGGTGTTCGACAGGTCATCACGAAGCTGCCAATGTCACACCTGTAAGGATCATATCACAACAGCTCGGATATACGAAATACCGTATCAGAAAAGAACTTGATATTCTCAAAGAATTTGAGCTTGTAAAACGCACAACATACGGCTTTCCCGCTTATGAGGTCTACACTGAAAACGGTCTTACTGACTGGGATGAATCACATCCGCCTATCAACGGCTTCGGTTTGACCCAAAAAGGCTATGAAACCAATACTTACAAAAAAGCTTACGAAATATTGATCGATTCGTACAGACGTCTGTGTGAAGAGATCTGAACTAAAAATATTTTGAAAGAAGGTGATAGCAATGTTTACTCTAAACGGCAAATACAATACGGCAAAAATCTTCACAGATATCATCGAACAGGAAGCTATTGCACAAATCATCAATATGTGTTCCCAGAAAGCTTTTGAAGGCTCTCAGGTGCGCATCATGCCTGATGTACATGCCGGAAAAGGCTGTACCATAGGAACAACTATGACGATAAATGACAAAATAATCCCAAACCTCGTAGGTGTAGACATCGGCTGCGGAATGGAAGTAGCCTGGCTCGGCAAGATCGATATCGACTTTGCAAAGCTCGATAGCGTCATTAGAACGTATGTTCCGTCAGGCTTCAACATAAGAGAAACAATATCACCGATCGCACATAAGATCGACTTGAAGCAGCTCCGCTGCTACGATGCTATCAAAGACAGGGAAGAACGTGCGCTGCTGTCAATCGGCTCGCTCGGCGGCGGCAATCATTTTATCGAGATTGACCGTGCTGACAATGGTGACATGTATCTCGTCATACATTCAGGCAGCCGTCATCTTGGTGTTGCTGTTGCAAATCATTATCAGAAAGCCGCATACCATGACCTCTCAAAACGCTTCAATAAAAATGCACAGCAAGAAATCATCACTCGTCTGAAAGCAGAGGGCCGGGTACAAGACATCCAGACTGAACTGCAAAAGCTAACAGCTTTCT
>JAILFE010000420.1 GCA_024697725.1 Oscillospiraceae bacterium | reverse complement strand
TCACCAAGCGTTTCAAGATGAATGTTATCCGTGAATGTAAGATTACGCATATCTTCCAGTTTGAAATGCTGCAATTTCGTTGTCGTAGATATAAGTATCGACTGCATTGTTTTTCCCGCGGCTTGTTTGAACTCGTCGTAGTATTGGCATGACAGCGCCTTAGGGTCATTCTGTTTATGTTCCTCAAAAATAAAGTCCAGCTCGGATTTCACATCGGGCTTATCCTCCACAACTTTTGCTTTATGTATAAGATCAAGCACCTTTGAGAAGTTCTGTTCGTCTTCATCGGCTGTCTCTACCAGCAGAAAGCATATCGCCGAAAGCAGCAGCCTTGTTGCATCGTCCCAGAAGGGATCGCCTGATTGCCCCTCACCTTTTGTATTCATCATAAAAACATTTATCATCTTGATTACATTATTGTTATTTATTTTCCCGTCGTGACCTTTGAGATAATGAAACGGATTATAATTTGAGGAATGTTTCATATCGTTTATATTGAAAACCTTGATCTTGTACCCCATTCGTTCAAGCATTTTTCCGCATGACTGCAAAAGCTCACCGGAGGGGTCTGTGACAACATAAGAAGTATTGCACTGGAGAAGATTTGGTTTCACGAAATACCTTGATTTACCTGTTCCCGAACCGCCTAAAATAAGCATATTCAGATTCAGCATAGGCTTTATTTTTCCACTGCTGTTTTTACGATTCCTGACCTGTGCAACCGATAATTCGGTATTATCCGTATCATTTTTCTTCCCCTTTTCAGCAGATTTCTTCTTTTCCTTTTTCTTCTTTTCACCGTGTTCGTTGATCTCACGCTGCTTACGGTCAAGAACAAGAAAAACATCACTCGCAGCAATTACGTTATTGTAAAATCCCGCTTTGGTTGTGTCCGCAATAATGTTCTTCTCTCGTTGACTACCCCACTTAGCGCTTCCATGTTCGATTCCCTTCTTATGATAACGCTTGCCGTTACCGTTCTTGAAATACAGCAGACCGAGCGCCGCACCGATCATCGAAAGAATAAATGCCTTTCGGGTCGTGCCATTTCCGGAGCGTATCATGATGATCGCATTGATAAAATACTCAAAACCGACATACTTATTCAGCTTGGAAAACGCATTGTACAGCTTTATTATCGGTGCTGCGGTACTGCCCGCACTTGTAATTTCAAGTACAGAGCCAAACCAGACAACAATGCAAACCGCAATGACAGCGAGTACGATAACGATGATCCACAAATACAGCGGATGTTCAGTTTTCTTATCGTTCATCGGGTCTGCACCTTTGCTTTCTCACCCTGAATCATTTCGGGTATCTTTGCGATAGCATCCTTTGCATGAGCGATAAGCTCACCGAGATTACCTGTTTTTCCTGCCGTTCGTTCAGACCTTGCAAGCGAATTTCTTATTGCCGAAACTGTATCTTCGGATACTCCAATATCTGCGAGCTTTTCAGCGTCGAGACTGTTTATCGGCATAATCACAAAGCCTTTATCTTTGTTGAGAATATCCATATCATCAAGACGCTTGATTCCAATCATAGCGTCTGTCAGCTTCGTTACAGCAGCTTCTTTGATATGTATTTCGGGAATTTCCACAATACCCTTTCCAGCAAACAGTCTCATACATTCAGCTACAGACAATTTATCTTTGATTCCTAAATTCTCCGTAAGTGCCTTTTCGATATCCTTCGCTGCTGTTCCCTTTTCAATGCACATATACCGCACTTTTTCGTCGTCCTCACGGACAATTACGATGCCGTTCTCCTGCATTTTATACGAAACATTAGCAAGCTCTGCATTGCTGGTCATAAAATGTTCGGCAGGTTCTTCAACGTCCTGCGGGTCGGGTCCGTTCACAGCCCGCAGCATTATCTGCCTCGCTGTATGTTCATCGTAGCCCATTTCCGAGAGTCGTGAAATTACCGTGTTCCTGTTCTTATCCGGAATTACCGTAAACTTGTTTGATGATTTATCCGATACACATATCCTTGCACCGTTATCCTTTGGCAGCTCTCCGATACATTCGGCTTTTCCTATGAGCATTTCAGAGAGCTGTGTCTGAGCGATGATACTTCCGATATTCGGAACATCTGCATACACTATTTCGGGTTTTTACTCCGTGTAATTAAATGTACTGCGATATTCTTCATAATCAGGTTTCTCCGAAAGCATTTTATCTATGTCTTTCAAAAGATTATCCGCTGCCTTGCCGGATATCCCGTTTTCGGTAAGTGCCGCCCTCATATTCTCTGCAGTGTCGATGCCTATGCTGATAAGGACATTCTTATCCTTATTGAAGAAATCTATCCTGTTGATTCGGTCGCCGTATTCAACGACTTTCGTATCCTTGTTTATCCTCTTGTGCTTCACATCAAAGAAACGATACAGTTCATTACCCACGCGCTCATTCCTGAACGCTCCGTTACGGTCATAAACAGGATAATACTTCTTCGCTTCGATCTTTGCCCTTATTGTTTTCCCGTCGTTTATTTCATCGACTTCGGTTTTATTCATCTTGATATAATCCAGACCGTGTGTATTCGGGACTTTGATGAAGTATTCATCATCATTTTCCCTGAATAACAGCGTTTCCTTATCTATCGTGACAGAATTATCGTTCAGTGTGAATAAGTATTCCTCACTCTCCC
>JAILFE010000412.1 GCA_024697725.1 Oscillospiraceae bacterium | reverse complement strand
TATAACATATTTTATGATGCTGTATAATAAAACTTGACACGCTCCTTTGTTTTATTATACTTTGATTTCGCGGATTGTGTCAAGTTTTATTATACAGCATCATAAAATATGTTATAAAATAAAAGTGCCGTTATAAAAACGACACTTTTATTTTGGGAATAAGGGTCAATTATGCTATCTGCGATGCAAGCTCTTTAAGTTTTGCAAGATCATCATCCGAAGGAGATTCATTCACGATAAACCCTTCACCGCCGATAAGTTCTGCACCTGCGGCAGTTACGCGATCCTGCCAGTTTCTCATCCATTCGCCGTCTCCCCAGCCGTAAGAACCGAATAAAAGGATTTTCTTGCCGCTGATCTTTCCTTCGATATCTGTGAAAAACGGCTCAAATTCATCTTCCTCAAGTACCTCTGCACCCATAGCTGGGCAGCCGAGGGCAAGAGCGTCATACTCTTCAATATTACCAGAAAAATCCGATACAATCACTGCATCGCAATTTGCTCCTTCTGCGGCCGCTTTAGCCATAGCCTCAGTGTTTCCTGTTCCGCTCCAATAAATAACTGTTGTTTTCATGAAAGTTCCTCCCGTGAAAGTTCAAGAGCTCTGTAAAATTCAAAGCCCCGATCTAATTTATCGCACAGAATATCTCTGCATCGACCGTATTTTGCAAATTTCTGCCTTGCGCCTTCGGGATCGCTGTATACTTTCCAGCACCCGCACAGCAGGCAGTTTTTACCCTGATTTTCTATGAATCCCATAACATCAGCAAGCGGATATCCTAAAAATATCCCTATCTCATGAGGAAAATTCCCATGTTTTATCCGTCCTGCAAGATGATCGAGCATTTCCTGTAATGTCATATTTCCGGTATATCCGTTCTTTATAAGAAACTCTTTTATATCGTTATGAAGAAGCTGTTTTTCAAGCAATTTTTCATGATATATGTACAGAAGCTGCCTGTCATGACACCGGCAAAGCGTTTTCATATCAAGCCCGCTGCGATGATTTAGTTCTTTTCCGAACTGAGAAATATCTTTTTCACAGACAGGCACAGAGATAAGATTTGCACACTTTATCCCGAGCAATGTCGGTGCTGTATGTGCTGCAAGAATGCGTTCAAATCCGATACGTTCATTTACCGACATCGTTTTTGTCCTCGTATTTCATAAGAAGATTTTTCAGTGCGCTGACGCTTGAACTGTGAAGATGCTCGACAGGTATCCCCTGCTTTGCCGAACGGCTTTTTACACATCCGAGCATCTTGTGCGAACAAGTCCCTGTGAAAACTACCATAAGATCGGGCGAGCCTATCTTGTTCTCAAAATCGGACGGCATCTGTGTGAAAACTTTCGACCTTATCCGATATGATGTACATATATCATGATATCTCGATGCCATGCGGTCATTTCCGCCTACTATAACTACACTCATATTCTCCCTCTTTTCCTTGGTAAGCCATAGCTAACCTATAACCAAATAATTATCGGGGGTCAATTTCTCCCGATTCCAATTAGCAATATCTAACTGAATATATTATATATCACAATTATCCGATTGTCAAGCTCTTTTTTGAAAAATATAATTTTTGTGCAAAGTAAATAATTATTTTGTTCTCATATTGACAATAAACGAATGATATGATATACTAATTAGCAGATGCTAATCATATATTCTGCTTATTGGGAGGATAATATGAATAAAGAAGTAATTACAGGACTGCTGCTTCCGTTTCTCGGAACTGCTGCCGGTGCTGGCTGTGTATTTTTCATGAAACACAGCCTCGGAAAAAATATACAGAGAGCTCTTACAGGTTTTGCTGCGGGTGTAATGACCGCAGCTTCTGTGTGGAGCCTGCTCATTCCTGCTATGGAGCAATCTGCTGGGATGGGTAAATTTGCATTTGTCCCGTCTGTAATCGGATTCTGGGTCGGAATACTTTTTCTTCTGCTGCTTGATTCAGTTATTCCTCATCTTCACATGAATTCCGAAAAAGCAGAGGGTATCCCATCGCGCCTTGCAAGGACAACTATGATGGTGCTTGCGGTGACACTGCACAATATCCCCGAAGGAATGGCTGTCGGGATCGTTTATGCAGGATTTATTTCCGGAAGTGATACAATGACGGCAGGCGGTGCATTTGCACTTGCGCTCGGAATTGCGATACAGAATTTTCCGGAGGGTGCAATAATCTCAATGCCTCTCTGTGCAGAGGGAAAAAGCAAGGCTGCATCATTTGCCGACGGAGTTCTTTCGGGTGCGGTAGAACCGATAGGAGCACTTCTGACTATATTATTTGCAGGATTATTCCTGCCTGCAATGCCATACCTTCTGAGCTTTGCGGCAGGAGCGATGATATATGTGGTTGTGGAGGAACTAATTCCCGAAATGTCCGAAGGAGAACATTCAAATATAGGTGTTGTTATGTTTTCTTTCGGATTTACTTTGATGATGATACTTGATGTCGCACTCGGATAAATTTTTAAATGAAGAATTGTTATATAAAAGACCGGAGCTTATTGAAAAAGTTCCGGTCAATTATTTTAGTGTGAACCGAGTATCTCCCACATTTCGCCCATATTTGCGGATACATTTTCCGGCATACAGCCCTTGCAGGCAGCTTCACAACCTGAACCGCCGCAGCCTGAACAACTGCTGCATTTTGCTTCCGCAGAAAAGGACACTCTGCGTATCTTGCCGATATGTTCGAGATATTCAAGGCGACGGTCAATATCCGCAGTCGTTGTTCCGAGCTCTGCAGCGAGATTTTCAACGGTGCGGGAATTTCCGTCCTTAAGCAGTGTAAGCAGATCTTTCATAAAATCACCATTACCAGATCAGAAGTCCGATGTGATAAGCCGCACACGCCAGCAGCAATGCAGTCACCGTGTAGTACAGCGCTATCTTTGCCGTCCATTTTACCGAATGTATCTCCTGATATGTCGCCGCAAGCGCAACCACGCAGGGAAGATTGAATGTTATAGCAAAAATGAATGCGAGTGCTTCGGGGCGGGAAACATTTGCGAGAAGTATCTCGTTGAGATTTGCAGCGACCCCTCCCCCGCTCATCGCATCGGAAAATGCCGCAGAATATGAGCCTCCTGTGTATAATGCACTTATAACGCCGACTGCGCCTTCTTTGCCTACAGAGGACGCTATGAATGCGAGGAAAAGCTGCCACGGAAGTCCGAAGAATTTTGTGACGGGTTCTATTGCAATTCCGATATTGTAAAGAATACTGTTTCCGTCAGAGCTGCCGGCGTAGCTAAGGAGCCAGAATATCACGCAGACAAGCAGAACCACCTTTGTTACGCGGAAAAATGTGTCCTTTGTCCTGCCGAGAACGTATCTCATAAGACTTCCCCACTTAGGCTTATGGTAAGGCGGAAGTTCCATTATCATGCCGTATCTGTCCTCGGTCTTTACAAGTCCGCGGCTGAAAATTTTCGCTGTGATCCACATATGCAGGAGCATGACAAGAAGTATCGCGACAATAACTATAGGTGCGGCTGCTCCGAAAAAGACCGTTGAAAGCATCGGGATTATCGACCATGCCGCGCCGCAGGGAACCGCCCATGCAAGCGCGATCGTAAGGACTTTCTGTCCCCAGTTGTCGATTACTCTTGCTCCCGCTGCACCGCCCATCGTGCAGCCGAAGCTGACAAGAAAAGGCATTACAGATTTACCCTGAAGACCGAGTTTTCCCATAGTATTGTCGAATACATAGGAAATCCTCGCCATAATTCCGACTTCCTCTAACATACCGAAAACAAGCGTTACTCCGAATACAAATCCGAGCATTTTTACAACGTAGGACATCGACTGGATAATAACATCGCAGATCAGTCCTCTTATAAAATCGGGGCAGCCAGCCGAAATAAGTCCCTCTGCAGCAACATTTTTCAGCATATCTATAAGAGAGCCGATACCCATTACAGGCAGTGCGGGAATAAATGATGCGAGCAATCCTAAAATTACGGTCAGGACAACAGCAGGTTTTCCCCATATCCTATGCGTAAATATGCGATCGAGTTTTCCGAGTGATGTTTTTTCTTTTCTGCCGTTTACCGCACCGTCGAGAATTTCATCTATCCATGCGAATTTGCATTCTCCCGTTGCGACTGCTCCCTCCGAATTGACCGATAGAGATTCTATTTTTCTCATTTTATCCTTCGGAAGTTCATTTTTCAGTTTTGCCGAAACGACAGTATCATTTTCAAGATACTTTACGGTGAGCCACATCGGTGTATATCCGGGAACAGAATTGTCCGAAAGCTGTTCCTTTATTTCATTATAACCGCCGATCTTTTCATATTCCGATTCAAGTGCCGACACATTTATCTGTGACCTTTCACGCAAAGCGCGTTTGAGCGTCGCATAGAATTTATCATACGCCTTTGTGTCTGTCGCAGAGAACATCATTACAGGTATGCCAAGCTTTTTCTCTATCGCTTCCGCATCTATGAATTTACCCTGCTCCCTTGCAACATCCTCCATATTCAGAACAAGAAAGCACGGCGCAGAAATTCCGGCGTAATCTGCAAGCATGAAAAGACTTCTTTCAAGCTGCGAGCTGTCCGCAAGTATGCAGACAACATCCGCTTTTCCCGATGCTATAAAATCCCGTGTGATAACTTCCTCGTCGGAATTTGCAGACATACTGTACGAGCCCGGAAGATCGGCGACATTATATGTATTTCCGTTGTGCGTGAAGGAGCCTTCTTTTTTCTCGACTGTTTTTCCCGGCCAGTTACCGACGTGCTGGCGAAGTCCCGTAAGTGCATTGAAAAGCGTGGATTTGCCCGAATTGGGCTGACCAAGAAGTGCGATAGTCGCAGTCATGCTCTCACCTCCGTTACCTCAATGCCCTCGCATTCTTTTCTGTTGACCGCGATCATCGTGTCGCGCGAATACAGAAGTACGGGACGGTTCTTGTCATTTTTCACGATGCTTATATGACACCCCGGAGTAAGCCCTATCGAGGTTATCCTCCCGACAAACCTTGCATCGCCCGAAATTCCGCTGACCACAGCTTCGGAATTTTCTTTAAGTTCTCCCAGTTTCATTTATTTTCCTCCTCAAATCTCAAAAAAACATACGCAGTGCCGTCAAGCATTTTTACAGCGTCAGCCCGCGTAATTACACGCTTTGAATAGATCGATGCGCTTTTATTCTCAAGATACACCTTTGCATATATCCCATCGGCAGAATTAAAAGCATTCTCAACATTTCTGACGCAGTGAGAACAGACCATTCCGCCGATATGTGCGGTATATTTATAAGGATAATGCGAAATATTTCGATCCTTCGGTCGTATCTTCTTCGCGGCAGCTTCATGTTCACCGCAGCAGCCACCGCCGTAATTTACCTTTCTGTACATCAGATATACAAGAAGCACGATGCATCCAAATACCACAGCAGCCGGTGCTATTGCTGACACGAACATCACTCCGTTAAGTAGAATTAGCGTAGTCTAACTATATTGCAAAATATATTTCCGCTCTTATTGAAACGGAAATCTCTGACTATTTATATCAGGTTATAACTGACTAACCGAAAATAATTATATACCATCGGTTAGCTATTGTCAACTGTGTATATATATGAAATTCAAAAAAATATATAGGCTAGCATATACAAAATAAATAAATTTGAGAATAATACACAATAATTGATTTTATCCCTTGACAACCGAACCAAATGATTGTATAATGCTAACTGAATACAGTTAGACATTCATAACCATATCACAGGAGGACATCTATGAACGATAACAAATTAAAAGCAAAAGACTTTATAACAGTGGGGATATTCACGGCGCTACTTTTTGTCGTCGAATTTGCCTGCGGTATTCTGGGATTCATACACCCTTACATTGTCGCATCTTATGTAGTGATGATACCGCTGGTCGGCTCAATACCTATGATGCTGTTCTATACCAAGATCGAGAAATTCGGCATGATAACGATAATGTCGGTGCTGCTAGCAATAATAATGTTTGTGACCGGAATGGGCTGGCTCGGTGCTCCGCTTATAATTGCCGCAGGAGTTATTGCCGATCTTATTGCTAAAAAAGGCGATTATAAAAGCTTCAAGCTTATCTCAATAAGCCACGGGATATTCTGCCTTTGGGTATGCGCGAATTATTTTCCTGTTATCGTAACGGCAGAAAGCTACCGCAAAAGTCTTATCGACGGCGGATATTCCGCAGAATACTGTGAAAATCTTTTCCGTGCGATAAACAGTAAAACGATTGCCGCTCTTCTTGTTCTCTGCTTTATTTTCGGAGTGATCGGCGCTTATGTCGGAAAATCCATTGTTAAAAAACATTTTGAAAAAGCCGGTATAGTATGATGAAAATATCACTCGATCCTCGGACAAAAATATTCATGATATTTGCCGTATCTTTCATTGTTATGGTAAATGCAGTGACCCCATTGGAATGGGGAATACGGATCATTATCACACTTATACCGATAATTCTGATGATAACAGAAGGTAAATTCGCATCAGCATTCAGATTTTCTGTATTATATGCGGCTGCACTATTGCTGCTGAAATTCTTCATATCTTCCGAATCTACAGGATTTATTTCCGCGATACTGGTAGGTTACTGCGGTATTGTCGCACAATTCATGCCCGCGATGATAACCGCTTGGTACGTTATCCGCACAACAAAGATCGGAGAATTTATGTCAGCAATGCAGAAAATGCACGTTCCCGACGGTATATCTGTTTCACTTGCAGTGGTAATGAGATTTTTCCCGACAATAAAGGAAGAGTACGGTTCTGTATGCGACGCAATGAAAATGCGCGGGATAACTTTCGGAGGCGGAAAGGTCACAAAAATGATAGAATACCGCATGATACCGCTGCTGTTTTCATGTGTCAGCATTGGTGAGGAATTATCTTCGGCTGCGGTAACACGGGGACTCGGTGCTCCCGTAAAGCGTACAAGTGCATATGAGCTTCGTATGAAAAGCTCCGATCTAATTATGATCAGCATTTTTATGATTTGCGTAATTCTTTTCATTTCAGCAAAATATTTCGGGTGAAAGCAAAACATGATTGAGATAAATAACGTAAATTATACATATAAAGGCTCTTCCGATTCAGGTCTGCATGATCTTACACTGCACATAAAAGACGATGAGACCATTCTGCTCTGCGGTGCTTCGGGCTGCGGAAAAACAACTGTAACTAGACTTATCAACGGTCTTATACCACATTATTACAACGGCGAATTATCGGGGAATGTGACAGTAAATGGAAAAAACATCGCACATACAGAATTATATGATCTTGCAGGAATCGTAGGAACTGTTTTTCAGAATCCGAGAAGTCAGTTCTTTGCTGTCGATACCGACGGTGAGATAACTTTCGGAACGGAAAATATCGGGCTTCCACCCGATGAGATAATCCGCAGAAAAGAAAATATATCGGAAGAAATGGGGCTTTCTCCGCTGCTCGGAAAAAGCCTGTTTGCGCTTTCGGGCGGTGAAAAACAAAAGATAGCCTGTGCAAGTGTTTCTGCGCTCATGCCCGATATTATCATACTTGACGAGCCCTCATCAAACCTTGACTGGAAGGCTATCGGCGAACTTAAAAATGTCATTCGCGGCTGGAAAGAAAAAGGAAAAACGATTATAATTTCCGAACACAGATTATGGTATCTGAAAGACCTTGTTGACAGAGTAATTTTCATGCAGGGCGGATGCATTTCACACGAATGGAACAAGGAAGAATTCATGCACTTGTCGTGCGATGATCTTAAAAAACATGGTCTGCGCCCGATAAATATCGAGGAAAAATATATCCGCGAATTCGGAAGTGTTATTTTTTCTTCCGGAACTCAGGCATCCGATACGATATCATCGGAAAATTCGATACAGATAAAAGAATTGTTTTTTACTTATGACCCACCGAAATATCTGATAAGGAAGAAAAAATTATCTGCTGAGAACTCCGCGAATTATACTCTTTCGATACCCGAAATAAACATTCCCGCGGGAAATGTTACAGGTCTTATAGGAAAAAACGGCGCCGGAAAATCCACATTCCTGCGCTGTCTGTGCGGATTGGAAAAAGATTGTCCCGTGAAAATTACTGTCGGCGGAATTACAGTATCCGGAAAAAAGATACTGAAAAAATGCTACATGGTCATGCAGGACGTAAATCATCAGCTTTTTACGGACAGCGTTGAAGCGGAAGTCCTGCTGTCAATGAATACTGAAAACAAGGCAAAAGCGCGTGAATTTATAAAATTGCTTGGTCTTGCAGGATATGAGCAAACGCATCCAATGGCACTTTCCGGCGGTCAGAAACAGCGTGTCGCAATCGCATCCGCACTCGCAGCAGATGCAGATATACTTCTTTTTGATGAACCCACATCCGGTCTCGATCATGCACATATGGAGACCGTAGGAGAATTGCTCCGTGATCTCGCAAAGAGCGGAAAAACCGTGATCGTATCAACACACGACCCGGAACTTATCTCGATATGCTGCCAATACGTCCTCTGTCTTGAAAAGGGTCGTGTTAAATATCTGCGCAAAGTATAGATAAATCCTTATTTTTCAGAAAAAGCCGTCCGATAACGAACGGCTTTTTCTTATCATTTCTGCATTTTACATAATTCATAATTATATTCTGTATCACGCGATCGTCCAGACGGATGCGGTTTGCTGACTCTTCCAGAGCGCAGCATATCTTCCGTTCCGGCACAGCAATGAATCATGCGTCCCCTGTTCGATTATTTTTCCGTTATCCAGAACAATAATATCATCTGCATTCATCACAGACTGCAGTCTATGGGCTATGACGAGCACCGTCCGATCTTTGAGCAGTGCATCTATCGCACTCTGGATAAGCACTTCGTTTTCAGGATCAAGACTTGCAGTTGCTTCGTCCAGAAATACTATCGGCGCATCCGAGAGTATGGCTCTTGCGATAGAGATACGCTGCTTTTCTCCGCCGTAAAGTGTCGAACCGCCCTCCCCTATCATCGTATCATATCCGTCCGGCAGCGACATGATAAAATCATGGCACGCTGCCGCTTTTGCTGCCTCTATCATCTCATCCCGTGATGCATCAGGCTTTCCGATACGGATATTTTCGGCGACAGTATCCTTGAAAAGATATACATCCTGAAACACCATACTTATTTTTGAAAGCAGATGCTCCTGTGTCATTTCGGTGATCGGGACACCGCCGATACATATTTCTCCCTGCTGCACATCCCAGAAACGTGCAAGAAGCCGTGCGATAGTTGTTTTTCCCGAACCTGATGAACCGACCAGTGCCACGAATTTCCGTTCGGGGATATCAAAGCTGATATTTTTGATCACGCTGCTTTCTTTATTGTACCCGAAGCTGACATTCCTGAAAGAAATATCACTGTGTTCTGTTGTTCTTGCCGGTTCACAAACAACAAGCGGCTTTTCCTCTTTCAAGGCGATCAGCTTATCAACACACTGATTCATCCTCGCCATGCTGACCACAAACACAAAAAGCTGCATGATCGGCTCATATACCTGCAGCGACGCAAGCAGACACATGATATAGAAAAACGGAGAGACCTCTCCATGCGACAGAAGATAAGCACCGAAGCCCATGACTATCGCTATCCCGCTGAACAGTATCGCTCTGCCGTACATAGACACTGACCCGCCTGCTTTTTCCTGCCGTTTGGAATCATCACGCAGCCTTGCAAAATCAGATTTCAGTCTGTCAAATGAGCTGCCTGTCTGATGATACGCCTGCAATGTCGTGATACCGCTGGCATATTCTATCACATTTGCTGCGGTCTGCTGCTGGATCGCGATCAGCTCTGCGCTTGTATGCGCAATACGGCGGTAGCTGATGAACGCAAACGGAACGGCAAGCGGTATCACGATGAACATAGCAAGTGTCATTTTTACATTGAACACGCTGAGTACGATCAACGCGATCAGAAGCCGTATAGCAATGACAGCGCCGTTTGCAACGATACTGGAAGACAGATTTTCTATCTCCTCATAATTCCGCATAAGCAGCGTAGACAGTTCGCCGGCATCGTGCCCGGAAAAGAATCCCATAGGCAGCGTTTTGAGCTGATCGCCTATCTTCAGCTTTTCATTCTGCTGTGCCGATACATGGCCGACACATATATCCAAGTAGGATCTTCTGCGTACAAGTGCATAAATCAGCGTCTGAATCACCAATATTCCGGTTATCACCCAGAACGGCTTTTGCTCATAGGCCTGCGAATTATCCAGCACAGGTGCAAGCAGCAGATATATGACCGCCATAAGCACACTTGAAGGTATTGAAGCCGTAAAGCTGTCGAAGAACAGCCATGCTATGAATTTTGTGTATTTTTTTGTATCGCCGTATGTGATCGTGTTCCACCATTTCCGAAATCCTGTTTTACGGTTCATGCCTGTACCTCCTTTCGCATAGTCCAGCGGTCACGGCGTTCATTTGCGGCGACCATATCACGGTAAAGCTGACAGTTTTGAAGCAGGCTCTGATGAGTGCCGGACGCTTCTATCCTGCCGTCATTGATAACAAGGATATTATCCGCATTCCGTATCGTTTTCAGCCTGTGTGCGATCATAATTACAGTTTTTCCTTTGGAGAGCCGCGAAAATGCTTCCTGTATCTTCGACTCATTTTCGGCATCTGCATAAGCCGTTGCCTCGTCTAAGATCACGATAGGAGCATCCTTCAGTATTGCCCTTGCAATGGCGATACGCTGCTTTTCCCCGCCTGAAAGTCCGATATGGTCGGATACTATCGTCCGGTAGCCGTCCGGCAGTGCTTCGATCATTTCATGAATATTTGCAGCGATCGCCGCGGCTCTGACCTGCTCAAAGTCCGCCTGTGTGTTCCCCATACGGATATTGTTCTCGATAGTATCATGAAAGATGAACGAATCCTGAAATACATAGGCGATATTATCGACGAGTTCTTCATGCGTGATCTCACGAATATCCGTACCGCCTATACGGATACTGCCTGAGCCGATCTCGTAAAAATGCAGCAGGAGCTGAGCGATAGTTGTTTTTCCTCCGCCGGAAGGACCTACCAGTGCATTGCAGCTCCCTTGTTGTAAGCTGAAGCTAACCTCGCGACAAACATTTTTGCCGCTGCCGGGATAGGCAAACGACACATTATCAAAGGAAATATCATAGGCATTCAGCTTTTTTCCGGTGTTGATATTTGAGATCTCAGGTTCTTCAAGAAGTGCGTCGATCCTTTGCAGACCGACATTGATCTTTGTGCTGTCGATCGATACATTCATCATATTTTCAAGCGGTTCTTTCAATCCGGCACATACGACCAGGAAAAACATTATCTTCGGAAGGACTGCTGAATAATCTGCGGAATGATTCAGCATAATGATCGCTGCCGGAAGCAGAAACAGCACCTGTGCGCCGAAAAAAGCATAATACAGTCCCATTCCGTTGGCATTGTAATAGGCTGTGTCGTGAACGGCTTTGGTAAATCCGTTGAGATCGTCCGCATAACGCTGAAAAGCGTTTTTCGTTCCTCCAAATATTTTGATAACTGACATCCCGTGAATATACTCAACTATCGTGCCTTCCATTCTGGTCTTGCAGTCCGCCATATTTTTCTGATGCCACGCGCCGTCCGGTTTTTTGAGTGCCATTGCCAGTATAACAAATGATATTATTATCGGCAGAAGAGAGACAAGCGTCAGCCTCCAGTCAACGATCATAAGTACGATGACAGTAAACAGCGGTGTTGCTATCGCAGCTGCTACCTCGCACATACTGTGAGCAATAAACACTTCGATCTGTTCTACATCCTCCAGCAGCAGCTTTTTGATTCCTCCGCACGTGTTAGCCGTATAATATCCCGATGAGATACGCCCCATTTTTTCCATAAGTTTCATCCGCAGCTCATACAGAATATCGAACGCTGCATCGTGAGACAGCATCGCCGAAGCATAGGCACAGATACCATATAATACAGCACTTACTGCGGTAATAAAGATCATAGGCAATGCTGCATTGAATGAAAATCCGATGCCCGAAGAACAGCTTTCAATGACTGCTTTCAGTATTTCATAGATCGTAAAATACGGAACAATGCGGAACAGACCGGACAGCACCGACAGCGTGCAGGCGGCAGTCAGACCGCCCTTTTTCGTTCCTGCCAGTTCCATTAACCGCGCTATCCCCTCTTTTTTCTTATCTTTTTTATTCATGTGTGACCTCCTTGAAAATACAGCTGTATAATAATGAAAACAGTTTCTCCTGCGTGCGCTGATAGCCGCTTTCGTGCAAAATCTGCCTGTTTTCCGCAGTCAGCGCCAGAATTTTCAGCAGATTTGAGACCACGGCATAATCAATGTCATCCTGCACATTGTCGAAATAAAGAAAGAGACGCTTCAAGGTATCTGTTTCTTCTTTGATATTCAGTGCGGTCTGTTCCGGAAGCGCTGCTGTGAGCTTCTTTTCATCCTCCGGTGTGAGATACTGGTAAACGCTGTCATTGTTATTGATGATCGCCGCAAGGACCTGCTTACATTCCGGGACAGTCAGCTTATCCCGGTCACCAAGCATTTCTTTCACAGCATCCCAGAATCGTGTTCTGTTATACTTAATAAGCTGAAATACAAAATCCTCCTTAGACATAAAGAAATTGTAAAACGTACTTTTTCCTATGCCTGCCGATGCTGCGATCTTTTCGACCGACATATGCGTCATGCCGTATTCCTTCAGCAGCTCAAGACCCGAACGGAACATCATTTCCCTGAGGTTTTCCTTCTCCGATATCGAAAAGATCTTTGGTGACATCTCATCATCTCCAGAATGTTTTTATAAAGTAAACGACTATTAATATGATTATGGTCGCATAATGAGTATAGCACATCATCTTTCGATTGTCAAGCAGCATTAACATATATTTCAGGAAAATTTATTATGACCTTCTTTGATAATAATACACAAAATTTTGCAGCAGCAGAAAAGCTCGGCGGATATATGTTCAATAAAGCATAAAGACGATATTTCATACAGATGCAGCTATCAGAACTATACCGAGCAATGCAAAACCAATACCCAAAGCACCGCCGATCTTTATATCCATTTTTCTTGAAATTATCGATACAGGCAACACTCCGACAGGATTGAACAAAACAAAGATCTTAGGAACATCAAGGAAACCGAATATAACGGCAATTACTGTGAAGACGCTCGACCCAAGGATCAGAAAAACTGTGCTTACTATCGAGGGTATCTTAGGATACCTGTCAACTGCATCCATAGCCGCCTGTGCCGTTTCAGGAGTGACTTCGGAAAATATCCTGCGGTAAACGATCGGTTTTATGCAGGCTGCCGCATGAAACAGCAGGCCCGTGTACGCTCCGATAAATGTGCATATCTTCATAATCAGACCAAGAATACTGCTGTTTTCCGAAATAATATCCGCAAGTTTCCACATGACAAGATATGTCCCCGGCTGACCGATACAGGAATGCCAGAATGCACGGTCAAAATGCCTGTCATCGACCTTTATCCACCAATCTGAAATTTTTCCTACACTCTTAGCATCAGCTGTGTCTCCTTTAATTCCTGACCATGCAAGCGGCACATCTGCCTTTGCACACAGAATTCCGCTTATTATACCAACGATCCCGATCATAACATTATGTATCATTTATTTCTCCGTGTTTATTATGTTTCTCCCCTGCGATCCATCTGATGATCTCTTTTTCCGATCGTGCCAGATACTCAATGTTTTCTCTTCGATATTTTCCGAAGCTCCTGTACATCAGTCCGATAAGAGGCATCATCATCCATAGCTTTTTCTCTCGTTTTCGATCCGGCATAAGACCGCCAAGGTGACTTCCGTGATGATAAATTATCATCTTGACTTTTTTACTGTAATTATTTTCTTTTAATCTTTGCATAAGTTTTTTGACCGAATATTCCGCATACCAGCACTCGTCCATTGCGCCTGCGATCATAAGTATGTCCGCACCGCATTTTTCTATTTCAAGCTCAGCTTTCTCCGATGCTGTTTTGTCGAGGTATGCATCATAATACGCCGTCCACATTCCCGTGACCATATATGAAACAGCTTGGTGCTTCCGGTATTTTACGGCCTTGACCTTTGACAGATCAGCTTTAACATAAGGTATCTCCTTTCCGTGCCATGTCACGACACTGTGTCCCGTCATTGTCTTTTTATCGGACAGAGTTCCCTCAAACGGCACATGGGTCGGAGAGACCATGATAAGATTTTCAAATCCACCGATATATACGGCACAAAGAACCGCAAATATTGAGCCCATTGACTGTCCGTAAACGCTCAGGTGTGAAATATTCTTTCTTTGCCGAAGATAATCAACAGCAGGAACAAACATATCAAGCGGTATCCTGTCGGGAGATGCAGGCAGTCCCTCTGCGCCGAACAGCGAAACAGCAAGTCCTGTTATACCGTGATCAGCAAATCTTTCCGCAAATATGATACCGGGAAGAATGCTCTGTTCACCGCCCATAATAATGATCACAGCTCTGTCACTGCCGTTATCCGGCTCGGCAAGGTGCCCTGCAAAACCATCTTTTTTTACTGTGAAATTTTCGTATCTCATTATCTCTCCCCGAAAATAAAACCTGAAATCATCTGATCTTCCTTGCAACACAGTGCAGCCTGCAAAAGCCCCGCCTTTCAAACATTTCCATGTGAAGTCCCGCTTTTTTGCAGAGAGCATTTACCTCTTCCCTGCCGTAGATTCTTACATCGCCGTGACCGGTCAGATTTATCAGCGGCATCTCTATATGATTGCACAGCCAGCGAACAGCAGCAGTATTCATCGTCATATCCCGCAGAACGAGCCGCCCGTCCGGCCGCAGGACACGGTAAACACTGTTGAAGAAATCCTGCACATTCGGATAATGGTGAAAACTCTGACAGCAGATCACCGCATCAAACGAATTATCCTCAAAAGGAAGGTTTTCACAGTCGCCTACCAATAATTCAACATTATCCATTTGCTTCGTTCTTGCCGCTTCGATCATCTTTGGCGTGATATCAATTCCCGTAAGATGCTTTTCTGGATATTTCTCATGAAGCAGCGTAAGCATGGGTGCTGTTCCGCAGCCGCAGTCCAGCAGATCATAAAACGGTTCTTTTTCAAGTTCGGCAAGTACATCGGGATAGTCCTTTTTGCACATCTTATAAACACCGGCATGATCACTTTCGTAGATCTCAGCAGCCTTTGTAAATTCTTTTACAGACATATTCTTATATTCTTTGTCAGTCATGATCTTTTCTCCGTATAATCAATAGTTAATATCTCAAAAATACCGTAAAGCAACGCCTGTCATTCTGCATTTTTCAAGGCTTCGGTCATTGGTATTTTCTTTATGCGGTTCATATCCGCAAGTGCTATCAGAAGATATACTAATACAGTTCCGCCCACAGATAGGAAAATATCGGAAATATTCACATTGAATGTGAACCAGCCGGACATATCTGTCATAATGGCTCTCCACAGCTTATCGACCAGCACCGAACCGAGATAAACACATATCACCGACATTATAATAACGCAAACGGTCGTCGTGCGGATATATACACTGCTTATCTCGCTGTTATAATAGCCAAGCACTTTTGTCATGGAAACAGATGTTGAATTTTTTTCGATAATTTGTTTTGTCAGCAGATATAGAAGCGCCGCCGCGATAACAAGGAATATCACCGAAAAATATTTTGCATAATTCCCGAGTGAATGTTTGAGCTGATTCGCCATAGCCGTAAGATCTTCGGCGGTCAGTACTTTTGCTATGTATTCATCATCCACGCCTTTGAGCGGTTCGTCGGAAAAATATCCTGTGAGGATATCGTCATCGTTAAAGGTCTCCTCAAATGATCTCATCGGCATATATACCGCAAGCGTACCTTCACGCTCGTTTATTTTACCAACATTGAATGTATAGATATCGGATGAATATTTTTCTTTCAGTTCTATCACATCGCCTGTCTTTAGCCTGAATTTTTCAGCATAATCCGAGGATATGCAAACTTCATTCCCCGAAAGATCACCTTCATCAATGTATCTGCTGTCCGGAATATATCCATAAACGGTGATATTCTCTCCGTCCTTTATCTTTGAAACGGTCTGGAGCTCTGTCATAAGGAATTTTTCACCGTTGGACGGTATTATCTCATTGTCGTCTTCATCTTTATCCGAAGTAAGTACCGTCTGATAATCGGCAATTACAAATTCTCCAGATTTTTTAATAAAATTATCAAGCGTAGAAGGCAGACCGAGACAGAAGCACATCATTATCATAACAAACGTGAGTCCCACGAACATTACAAGATAATCTCCGATGCTCCGCAGAAATACTCTTGTGCGGAATCTGTTCAGGAACTTCCACTTAGGGAGCCGTACTGCTTTTTTGCGCTTTGAGCTGCTCAGGTCATGGCGCATGAATTTCAGCGGTGAGAGCCGCATTTTGTATGCGGTCATGAATACCGTCACGGAAGACATGATAATTACGGGTACTATACTTGTCTTGACAAGTGCTTCGGAACTGTACAGCGTCACGAATTTCGGAAGTGAATAAGAATTGTAATACATATCGGCTACAACATTTTTCAGCACGGTGTATCCGAGGATATTTCCGAGTATCGCCGAAGCAACCGTCACAAGTATCGGCGCCGCAACATAATAAATTGTGAGTTCCGTTCTTGTATAGCCGGATGCACGGAGCGTACCAATGACCGCTGCATCCTTTCTGACCGCATTCTTTGCGGTGATCCCGAAGATAAATGCAAGGATTATCACGAAAACTATAAGCAGATATTCGCACATTATCTTGTCGCTGCCAAAATCATCTATCGCAAAATGTATCGCCTGATTTGCATATTCGGGAACAAAATCCGTGAGCTTGTTCGTGACGATATTTTCAAGGGCATCCGTATCTTCAACGCCTATTTCATTAAGGCGTTCCTTTATTCTATCGCCCTGCGCTTCAAGATCATCCGCTTCTTTTTGCAGCGAATCGCCGCGTGCTTCAAGTTCATCCGATTCTTTTTTGAGTTCATCGCCCTTAGCTTCAAGAGCTTCGCTTTCGGCTTTTAATTCATCTCCGCGCTTCTGAAGGTCTTCCGCTTTTTCTGCAAGTTCCTCACCTTTTACGGTGAGTACATCGCTTTCCGACTGTATTTTTTCAAGTTCCGCCGATGCCGCTACGGGGTCTGATTCCATCAGTGCCATGGCTGCCGCGGCTCTTTCCTGCAATTCCGTGCCCTTTTGTTCAAGCATGGCTTTCTGCGCTTCCAATTCTTTTCCTTCCGCTTCGAGAGCTTCTCCGCGCATTTTTAATTTATTCCCCTGCGATTCAAGAGCATCGGCGTGTTCTTTCAGTTTATCGCCCTCCGCTTCAAGAGAATCGGCTCTTGCTTCAAGGTCATCCGCTTTATCCGAGAGGATATCCGCTTCATCTGCAATATCGGAAAGCTCTTCGGCGGTGTCCTTGTTATCGGTGATACCGCCTGTTGCTGCAAGGACAGCTATCTTTTCCGCAAGCTCCTCAGCTGCATCTTTTTCGTTCTTATCCGACGTTTCATTGAATTTGTAAGCATACTGCCATACAGTCCTGCCGTCAAGAGCATCGAACTGATCTGCCGTTACAAATCCGATATCAAAGGTGATCGCATCGAACATCGTATCGGTATTCTTTCTGTAAAGTGTGGAATAATCGGAGGATGCGATAAGTCCCGTTACTGTGAAAGATGTACCGCCTACCGTGATCGTATCGCCGGTCTTTATACCGATATTGTCCGCGTGCATACGGTCGATGACGATCTCGCCTTTTTCCTTCGGTATTCTTCCGTCCATGAGAGATGCCATGTTCACCTCATCTCTCACGATGAATAATCTTACAACAGCATCTTCTGTTCCGTCATTGCCGATATCCTCGGAAAGTTCCTTGTAATACTGATCGTAAACGGTGATGCCCTCGGAATTTATCTTCTCGCGAAGATCACCGATCTCATCTTCAAGCTCAAAATGACCGTTTTCAATATTATAATCGGTAAATGCATTTGCTGCCGCAGCTTCCATGCTTCCGTTAGCAACGAACAACCCAGAGATAAAACCGATGACTACCGTGAGCATCACAAACAGCGCGGCGTATATCATCATATTGGCTCTGAGCTGCCGGAATATTCTTGTATTAAGAGGATTTTTCATACTGTCGCTTCCTTACCAGTCGAGATCGACTGCTTTTACCTTGTTGGTATTGATTATATTCTTCCGCACCACGCCGTCGCGAAGCTTTATAGTATGATCCGCCATGTTCTGTATAGCTTCGTTATGCGTCACCATAATGACGGTATTTCCGTACTTCTGATTGACGCTTTCTATAAGTTCGAGTATTTCTTTTGATGTATTGTAATCGAGCGCTCCCGTGGGTTCATCGCACAGGAGTATATCGGGATTCTTCACGATCGCCCTGCCTATGGAAGTCCTCTGCTGCTGACCGCCCGAAAGCTGATTCGGAAGCTTGTGCCTATGTTCATACAGTCCGAGCGTTTTAAGGAGCTCATCGATCTCCAGCGGCTTATCCGACAGGTATGCGCCAACCTCAACATTTTCCTTGACAGTCAGATCGGGAATAAGATTATACAACTGAAAAACATATCCCAGATGCTTGCGTCGGTAATTGGTCAGTGTCTTTTCGTCCATATCCTTCAGCTTGTCGCCGTTTATCGAGATATATCCACTGTCCGCGCTGTCAATACCTCCCATGATATTAAGAAGCGTAGATTTTCCCGAGCCTGAGGGACCAAGAATAACGCAGAATTCTCCCTTTGCGACCGTAAAGCTCATTCCGCGCAGTACCTGCTGGGCAGACTCCCCTTCTCCGTAAGACTTTCGGACATCACTTATCTCAAGAAATCTTGATTTATCCATGATCTGTACTCCTTGTCATTTTTTATATATATCACAAACAATATCTTTCCGGTAATCGTCAGACATTATTTTTGAAACCAATTATGAGCTGCATCATCTCGTCAAACGCAGGCCTGCATCCGGGAACGAAATATTGCAGAGCGTAGCAATGGTGCATTTCCCTTGCATCGGGAGCGCATACTATGTTATTTAATTTTTTCATACAGATACCTCTTAAAATATCAGGTTAGCTTTTGCTAATCAAAGTATATCACTATGCATATCAGATGTCAAGTCGGAAACAGAAAATTGTATTTTATCACATTATACGGGTGTGTATTATGCGTTAGATTGTTCTAATTGACAGAACCAAAACGAAAGCTGTCGTCATATCGCATCAAAAAGGATGGTCATTGAAGCTCGGAAAACATTTTATTCGATAAAAAACTATTGACCTTTAACCGCAAAGTATGATATAATATCAGTAAGCAATAGCTAACGTATATGAGGAAATGAGGTTCGGTCAAGAGTATGAATATATTCATAAAGCAATTCGGAAAACCGGACGGAGTTATAGGACGCCTGTTCGGGAAAATGATGACGGTCTCAAACCGAAATATGCATAAGGCTGTGCTGTCGGAACTGAGTCCTTCCGGTAATGTTCTGGAGATCGGTTTCGGCTCTGGGTCACAGCTTGAAATGATACATGACAGATACCCCGAAGTGAGGCTGTATGGTATTGATATCTCTTCCGAAATGCTCACAGCCGCAGAAAAGCGTATAGGAAAGACAGCATCACTTAGTTTATGTGACTGTACAGAGACAGCTTTTGCAGACGGATATCTCGATGCTGTCATATCCACAGACAGCTGTTATTTTTGGCGTGAATATGAACAAATCCTGAACGAGATAAAGCGGATAACCAAACCGTCCGGAAAGCTGATACTGGCGTATAACTCAATGTATGCAAATGCTGTACATAAATCCGACGGCGGCCTTGGAATGTACGATGACAAAAGTATATCGGAAGCAGTAAACAGTGCCGGAATGAAGATAGTATCTGTGAGATCATGCGGATATAAGCAGAAGATATTTACTATATTGATAAAGGGAGAAGTAAAATAAAAAACTCATTCAAAACATGGTTCATAGGACATTTTTTACTCGGCAACAAAGCCGATCCTCATTGAAAAAGGTGTTCCAAAAGCAGATCTGAATACGACAAAGGCGGAATGCAATGCTATAACGATAAGGGCAGCAGTAATGTCACAAAGCAGCCTGATCTCTTCCTATATAATGGGTATATATTTCATCGCAATGAACCGTCACTCGGGACT
>JAILFE010000403.1 GCA_024697725.1 Oscillospiraceae bacterium | reverse complement strand
CACTCTCTCCGTAATATCCCCGGACGGACATTTTTCTTTTATTTCATTGTAAAAATCCCTGAGAGCTTCATCGGGCGCTGTATATTCCGACTGATACAGATAGCACGGCATATAACCCGTATCTGTCCCGTCCGTATCTATCTCGGCGCTGCCCTTGATCTCAAAATCGAGGAAACGGTGATCTTCCCTGATATATCCCGCCGTGACATTGTTGCCGAAAGCATCACAGGTCTGACAGGTCGCAACAGGCGGCGCTATCCGCAGATTGCAGGATACGATGTGCTGCTTCGGGGTTTCGGGAGGGATTATCCTGAGAGCAAAGCTGTGATCGTGGACATAATCATCAAAGGTCAGCTTTGTCTCAAAACTGAAATTGACTCTTTTCATGCTCTTTTCTCCTCCCGTTCAAATAAATGGTTGAGACTTTCCAGCGCTTTTCCGGGATGCTTTTTGTAATCTTCCTCTGTGCCGAGTACTTCAACGAGATCGGAAAGATATTGTGTATTGTACCGGTACGGAGATATCTTCGGAACGCGGTGAAGATTTTTCATCAGTCTTATCGATTCCTTTTCGACGATCCCGAACGGATATCCCATGCGGATATAAAGATCAAGACGTTCAAGCGTTTTTCCGATATATATGATATTTCTTATCTCATCGTCATAGATATGTTCGTTCACGCTGCCCCAGAATGCGTACAGTATATCTTCGAGCGGGAGCAGCGAGAGCATCACATTTTCACTTGCTCCTGCCTTGTCGAGAGTGTCTTTCGCCATCTGCAGGAATGACAGCGAATCGGTCGAGATCTCTTCACGCAGAACGATACCGTTGTCATACGAACGCCTTATATTATGTGCGACAGAATTCATATTTTTCTTGTCGTACAGAAAGCTGCGGACAAAATCCATATTATCCGAATAAACGTCGGGCAGATCAAAATACGCAAGATAATCTGTGTAAGCGAGCTTCTGGTCGATCATGCCGTCTATTATTTTCTGGAGCGCTTTCAATGTAGTAAAAGTCCTTTCGGTGTAGCGTCCAAGCCAATAAAGACGGTCGCTGTGTTCTACTGAGATAGTACCCATGTATCTTTAAAGCCTCCTCCCTGAGATGAGTTTACCACGAATGAATCGGGATTTCTTGAAAAGCGTGTCAGTCCCGATGCCCATACTTTTGTTGTTTCACCTGAAAGCACGAATGCTCTCAGGTCTGCCTTGCGCATTACCGTTTCACCGTTATCGAGTATAGGAAGATCAAGAAAATCAATGACTTCCTGAGCGATAAAACGTCTTGGTTCTGCAAGGATGGTCTGTTTTAATTCGTCAAGCTTTTCCGATGACAATTCGTTTCCGAAAACAACACCATATCCTCCCGCTTCGGAAACATCCTTTATTACGAGTTTATGGAGATTGTCTGTAACATACTTTCTGTCATCATCATAAAACGGCAGATAAGTCGGTGCGTTGTGAAGTATCGGTTCTTCTCCGAGATAATATCTTATCATCTTCGGAACGAAATAGTATATACCCTTGTCATCCGCAACGCCGTTTCCGGGAGCGTTAATTATGCCGACATTTCCGGAGCGGTATGCTTCCATAAGGTTCGGTATGCCGATAAGTGATCCGGGTAGGAATGTCAGCGGGTCGAGGTATTCGTCCGATATCCTGCGGTAAAGAACGCCGATCCTTGTTTTTCCGCCTGAATATGTTCGCTGATAGAGCATATTGTCCTCTACAAATAGCTCGTCATTCTGGACAAGCGCCGAGCCGGTGTGCTCTGCAAGATAAGAATGCTCAAAGTATGCGGCGTTATATCTTCCGGGAGTGAGTATAGCCCTTATACCTCCACAGTTTGAATATTCCATGATCTCTTTCAGCATATCAGCGTAATTGCGGTTATCCCTGATCTTGTTTTCCAGAAACGCCGCAGGAGAAGCTATCCGCGTAAGCGCCCTTGCTATGAGCGGATATGATGCTCCGGACGGTATCCTGAGATTGTCTTCAAGAATAAACCATTCACCATTTTTTGCCTGAACGAGATCGATTCCAGATATGTGACTGTAGATCCTGTTTTTCGGCGTTATTCCCTCACATTGTGCAAGATATCCCTTGGATATATAGATGAAATCCTCGGGTATGATACCGTCGCTGACTATCTTTTTTTCATGATAGATATCAAAAAGGAACTCATTCAAGGCGTTTACGCGCTGAACGAGTCCCTTTTCAATACTCCTGAAATCCTCCGCTGCGATCACACGCGGGATAGGATCAAACGGAAAAAACTGTTCTTTAAAAACGCCGTTTTTATATATTCCGAATTTCACGCCGTAGCGCCTCAGCAGCTCGTTGATCTCTACTGCATTTCCAACTGCCTGTGTAAACTGTGTGTTTATAAACTCCGGCATTTTTATCACTCCAGTATCAATGATCATATTATAAAGAAAAAGGCACTTACCCATTATTACAGGTAAGCGCCATTGCTTTTCTTTATGTTTTTATTCTATCACAGGAGTATTGATTTGTCAATAGCTGACGTAAAAAAATCACCTGCATTTATTTACAAATTCAGAAAACAAAAGGGAAGCGCTTTTATCCGTTTCAAACAAAAGCTCGGGATGCCATTGCACCGCCCAGATAAATCTGTATGCAGGAGCATAAACGGCTTCGATCAGTCCGTCCGGAGCATCAGCCATTACTTTAAGCGCCGGTGAAACTTCGCGTATTCCCTGATGGTGGTAACTGTTCACCGATATCCTGTCAGTTCCCAGAAGGTCATACAGCGGTGACCATTTGCTGATAATGATATCATGCTTCGGAATTTCATCCGGCGGTATTCTTGTGTGCTGTATCTTGCAGGAATACTGCGAGGATATATCCTGCCAGAGCGTTCCGCCCATAAGAGCATTGATAAGCTGTATCCCGCGGCATATACCGAGTATCGGCTTATCGAGTCCGGATGCCGCTCTGAACAGCATTGATTCCGATACATCACGTTCGGGAGATATCTCTCCGCACAGCGGCAGCCTGTCCTCATGATATACCGATGGATCGACATCCTGACCGCCGGCAAACAAGAAGCCGTCGAATAATTCCGCACATCGTTCAGCATCTTTATATTCTGTGAAAAAAGGGAGAATGACCGGAACAGCGCCAGCATCTTCCAGTCCTTTCAGATAACCGGGAAGCATCCACACGCTATTTTTATCGTAATCCATAAGCGGCGTCACACCTATGATCGGCTTATATTTCATACTGATCCCCTCCGATAAATAAAGGCGCATACGGATAAACCGAAGCGCCTTTGCTGTTTCGTTTGATCTTATTATACTTTTTGATATCACAAAAGTCAATATCGTAATTATTCACAAAACAAAAAATATATAATAGAAAAAATAGTGAAAATTATAAATTGACTTTCTGATACTTATGATGATATAATTTTATTAAAGGTTAGCAACGGCGCTGGATTTTCAGCGCCGCTTTTTGTTTATGGGAGTGGTCAGATGAAGTACGCAGGAAAAATACCGTCAGTGGGTGCAAGAATAATAAAATCATCCGCTGCAGTAGTTTTATGTATGCTGCTGTACTATATCCGCACACTTCTCCCGATAGGGAATGGGATACCATTCTACAGTGCTCTTGCTGCATTATGGTGTATGCAGCCCGATCCCGGAACTACAAGAAATATGGCGCTCCAGCGCACTGTGGGAACCTTTATCGGTGCGGTATACGGATTTGTTTTTCTGGTATTATTAATGACTTTCGGTATGCCGCCGCATATAATCGTCTATCTCGCGGCTTCAGTGATGATAATTCCTATAATATACACGACCGTGCTGATAAACAAAAGGAATGCTTCGTTTTTTTCATGTGTTGTATTTCTCAGTATCGCGCTGACACATTCTTTCGATGATGAACCGTTTATGTTCGTACTGAACAGGGTGCTCGATACTCTTATCGGGATCGCCGTGGGTGTTGGAGTGAATACATTCCGGCTCCCTGAAAAACACGATAATGAGACGCTTTATATCAGCGGGATAGATTCAGTGCTCGTTTCGGACGATCCGCATTCGGTCTCGTACAACAGAGTCGAACTCAACAGACTTATTTCAGAGGGAGTGAAATTTACGATATCAACGATACATACTCCCGCAGAGCTGATAGCGATAATGAAAGGCGTCGATCTGAAGATACCGGTCATCGTAATGGACGGAGCGGCAATTTTTGATATTCCGGAAAACAGATATATCTATGCCGAATATCTTGATGATGATATCGTAAAAAAAGTTGAAAATATCTTCTCTGAGAACGATGTTCACTGCTTTGCAAGTGTTCTTTATGACCATACTCTGATCGTATATTACGGTGATCTGACAAATCCGGCAGAAAAACAATATTTTGAAAAATGCAGAAGATCTCCGTACAGCAATTATATTGATAATGCTTTCAGACATGACGAAAATACCGACAAAACACTTTATCTCATGGGGATCGATAAAAACGATAAGATACTAAAGCTTAAGGATGATATTGAAGCTGCCTGCAAGGATAATGTGAGGATAACTGTTGAAGAGTGTGAGATTGAGGGTTTCGCCTGTATAAAGATATATTCTCCGCTTGCTTCAAAGAATGAAATGATAAAGAAGCTGTTGAAACTGACAAATTCGGAAAACAAAGTCACTTTCGGCAGTATAAGGGATAGGTATGATGTTTATATCGGTGACGGAGGCGGAAATGATACTGTCAAAAAGCTAAAAAGACTTTATACCCATTCCGGGTACAGCGGATAATACATCACCGCAGGAGCCGTAAAGCTTTTGCGGTGATGACTTTTTTGGTCTAATCTATAAGATCATTCTGAAATCTCGAAAGGTGTTCAAAAGGAAGGATCTGTCTTCCTCTGAACAGACCGCAGCCGTCATTGATAAGAAAATTATCAATAGCACTGAACATATTCACATCCACTTCGGAAAGGTCGATATTCTGCAATTTCTGAACTCTTTCGTAGGCTTCGTCAAAATAGATGCATTCACCTTCGGGAACAGCCGACCTTCTTGCGCGGTTTGTCTCCTGGCGCTTTTCATATCCGAAATGATTTGCTTCGCCTATTTCGGCGTGATCGTCCATATCTTTCGTTCTGAGCTGCACCTCTGTATAACATCTTGCAAAGTTGTCGTAAAGAGTGATATGCAGTGACTGATATCCGAGGGGACGACTGTTCATTATGTAATCTCTGTAATAGGGTCTGACTTTTTCATTGAGCCTCCCGGAATACTTTTCGGACGGGATCCCCGACAATTCGGGCGTAAATCCGCGTTCTTCAAGAAATTCAGGAAGGATATCCGCTATTTCGTAAAGCAGTTTCAGTTCTGTTTCCTGACGGCATTCGTTTTCCTTGAGATGACATTTCGGCAGAGAAATGACTATCCTGTATGCTATAAGGTCACGAAAGCACTGAAGTCTGCTTTTTATTTCGGTTTCTGTAGGAAATACTCCGCTTTTTATATAATAGTCGTAGATGTATTCAACGATATAACCGTTGAATTTTTCCTCGGCGCGTATCAGAGATTTTATCCTGCCTTTGAATGTGAACGCAAGATACGGATATTGTTTTGTTATATGCTTATAAAGCTCTTTTATACGCTGGGACTGTGACGTCAGAAAGTCATTATGTTCAAGTATCTCTATTATGCGGATAAGAAAATTACAGTGTGCGGTGTCTATGGAATTATGAGTGACTTTTGCACCCTCCCTGAGATCATCCGAATACTGATGAAGTATCTTCAGAACTGTATTTCCGGAATAAAGATAATCATTAAGTGAGATCATATCATTCCCCCTTTTACAGGTATACCGGATCATATAGTAATTAAGAGATGTTCGGTTTTAATGTCATGATAAAGCGTACATCCCGAACCGCTCACATCGTATATCCCGATTATATCGTCTGTATTTTCAAATTCATCGATAATATTGCGGTATCTTTTCAGACTGTCGGGAGAAAAGTGTCTGGTATGCTCATTCTTGAATACTGCTGTGTAGAGGATCTCCGCTTCGGTGAGATCCTGAAAGATATGGCTCCCATACGATAATTCGGGGTTATACCCGGCGCTTTCTTCCTGTATCTCACAGATGACTTCAAAAGCACTTATATCTGCAAAAGAAGTCGGCAGACCAAGCTCCGGAGATGTTGTGCCTATCCGTCCGGGGACCATCAGCATCATGTGTTTGTTCCGGTCACGGAAATGACGGTTTATCTTTCCTATTACCCATGATGTATCGATCTTTTTGTTGTAGGGAAGATTATAATACCCGACGGGATCGACATACACTATGATATCAAGCTGTACACTTCTTGACAATCCCATAGAAGCACCGCAGCTTTCAAGAAGTATATGTTCTTTGGAAATAATCCCTGGAACAGAGATATCAGCCTGATCTTTCAATACCTGCAAAGGTCTGCACTGGAGCAGATTGACGGAATATTCTCCGTTATCCGAGATGTTCACCGTAAATTCAGTATCAACGGGATAATCATATTCATTCTGGATGCATCTCAGCATTCTCCGCATCTGTTCCATAAGTTTCCTGTTATCGACTATTCCCTTGCAGGAAATAAATCTGACAGGCATTCTGTTTCCCATTTCCCTGAGCCGGTCTTCGGCTTCGGTATCATGTTCAAGAAGGATATTCGCAAGATAGCCGGGGATATCCTGTTCAACAGCGCGGAGATTTACTCTTTCAGGAGAATGTTCTTCTGTATTTATCGCTTCTATCTTGCCCTGAGAAAACTTATGCCTGTCCGCAGAGGTCGAATAGATCGATCTTTGCGGCATATCAAGGCTGACAAGTCTCGGATAGGAGCCTTCTGTCCTGTCAACGGCAGATGTTCCCAACCCCATGACGAGCCGCAGCATTCCGCACGACTGGTCTGTGTCCTTTATGAATTTGTATGGACTGAATGAATATCCCACACCCGCCGCACACGGCATATAGTATTTCCCGTAATAAGAACCCGATACACGCTGAACGAGAAGCGACATCTGTTCGTCTCTTTTGTCAAGTCCGCGTCTTTTTCTGTAATCGAGCGCGGAAATGCTCATCGTGCTTGCATAGACCGTTTTGGCGGCATTTTCAAATTCATACAAGCGTTCTTCTATGCTGCCTCTGTTGGAACAGAAAACAGACTCATATTTTCCTGCAAAAGCGTTTCCGAAACCGTCTTCAAGGATGCTGCTTGAACGCACTATATAAGGATCCTGCCCGTAATATTCTATGATACGGGAGAACTGTTCGCGGATGTGATCGGAAAAAGTTCCGCTTTTCAGACGTTCGCAGAATTCATCCGCAAGTTTGAAATACCCGTCATCAGTACGCTGCTTTATCCTGATATCCCAGAAATTATTGTCAACTATGTATGTATAGTAAACATCCGAGCCGACATAAAAGGAATCGTGCGGTTCGAGTATCTCATTGATATCGGGTTCATTTTTGCGTACGATCGCCCTTGCAAGAAGCATTCCGCAGGCTTTTCCGCCTATCATCCCTGTTCCGACCATGTGATCCCTGACATTGAAATAATCCTCCGGAACAAAATACTTATTGACCATTTCACGCATCTTGGAATCACGGGTCATCATTATATTGCACATCCTGCTGCATTGTTCGGAAATATCCGTTCCACTGCGGTGCAGTATCTCGGAAGTTTTGAAAAATCTGTCCCATGAATCGGTATACTGATCGTCTGCCGAGCGCTGTGCATTGCCGAGCACCTGATAGAATCTGCTTGATCTTACTCCATCGGTGATAGGATAGAACCGTCTGGTCTGACGTTCATAGATATGCGGGAGAAACATGGTGGAAGAATCCCTGTTCCATACCTTTTCCGGACGGACATAGGTATACTTGCTGTCGGAATAGACATCAATAAATACCTGCGTGGTATTGATTATCTTATTGACAGCATGGACAGAGTGTTTGCCGCGTATTATAGGAAAATACGCAACGGTATCAAGGGTGAACAAAAACGGACAGGTCACTCTGAAAAAATTGCCCATCATCAGATCTGTTGCCCACGCAGTCTGGAGTTCCGACAGACAGTCGAATACATAGAAAGCGTCTTTGCCTTCTTTTTCTATTATGTTGTGTATCTCGACCGTAAAAGTTTCAAATCTGTGTGATAATGGAATGTTTATGATCTTTATTCCGGGCTGCTCAGCTAGCAGCGGTTCATGAGCGGCGAATCTGAAATAGATTATATTTCTTTTGTCTTTGATCGCCTGTTCGACATAAGGCTTCATAAAAAGAGTGAATTCGGATAAAGTGGAAACTCTCCATACAACATTGTCTCCGAGCCTGATATTATCAAGCGCTGTATCCATTTCGGGTATACCCGACAGTATTTTTTCAAAAGCTGCCATAAGATCACTCCCGTCACAAAGCGGAACGATACCGCATCAAATAAAACCTGTCATGATATTAAAGCTTGTCACTATCATACATTCTAGTGGATGATAGTGATGATTATTTTGTGCCGTGCTCTCTGATCCGTATCAGTCAAGATACTCGTAAGTCTTTATTATTTCGGCAGCGACCTCCGAGATCGGACGCTGCTGATTCATAGCGCGTTTCTGAAGCTGACTGTGAGCCTCTTCTTCGGATATAGCGAGATATTTTATCATTGCTGCTTTTGCCCTGTTCATGAGCCTGATATCATTGAGCTTTTTTTCAAGAAAAGCTTTTTCCTTTTCATTTTCTTCATTTCGTTCTGCATTGTGCAGAATAAGGCGCAGTGCTTCGGATATTATAAATCTGTTTACCGGACGCGGCAATATCATTATTGGATATTTTGAAACTTTATCCGATGCTTTTTCCGCATTTTCCGACGTTGTCACAAATACAACGCCTGCACCGCCGCCTTTGCAGAATTGGACCGCTGTATCCAGTCCGAATACGTCTGCAAGCGGAGAAACGATCACTGACGCACTGTATTTTTTCGGATCAGCCGATATACTCATATTCCCGGCTGTGATCCCTGTTATCCCGGTCAAGCGTCTTGTGTCAGAGAGCGTTTCAACGATAAGATTTCTTATCTCTTCATTTGAAGAAAGTACGATAATATCCACAAATGCCCTCCTTGGATCATATTGATATACCGGACGATGTATCACGGACATTACTCAGTATAATGCTTATGTCATCATATTATGTTTTGAAACGCGAAAATGAAGCGAAATGATTGCTTGCATTCATATATCAGGCCAATTTTGTTGTTATTCTAAATTATAGCAGAAAATGTGAATTTTGTCAAGGGAAATCCTGCATTTTTATAAAAATAGATACCTACACAAATTCAATGTGCATACTGTTTTACTATTTATATATGATGTACATAAAATGCAGGGGCTCATAAAATATTATGCATATAGCACAAATATGATAGATATATCTGAATACTTCAAGCGCAAATATGAATAATATCTTTCAAAATAATTCATATTTGCTATGTGAAACTTATGTTTCGATGTCAATGTAAACTCTCCTGATTGTCTGTATATATGCCTTGCACTTTTGCTGAGTATATGTATAAAAATATCTCTGTCCAGCAAAATTTAAGACAGT
>JAILFE010000388.1 GCA_024697725.1 Oscillospiraceae bacterium | reverse complement strand
GTCATCTGGCAGACAGGCGAGCTCGGCAAGGTGGACGGCGGCGGAGGAGGAACGGTCGCTGCTTATATCGCAAATCTCGATGTTGAAACGATAGATGTCGGCGTGCCCGTGCTTTCGATGCACGCACCCTATGAGATAGTTTCAAAGCTCGATGTATATATGACATACAGGGCATTTTCTGTGTTCCTTTCAGAATGATCCGACACGAAAGAGCCGCAGCATCCCCGGTATATCCGGCGGGTGCTGCGGCTCTTTGATGTTTCTGTAATATTATCTCTTGCGCTCGGGAAATTTGCGGTAGTAGGCTTCCTTGTCCTTGTACATCCTCTCGTCGGATATCTTCATTGCATCTCTTATGTCGCCCTTGTTACTGTCGTAAAATAAGCCGACTGCAAGGCTGATCTCATTGGGATCCTCGGAATCCTTTCTGATACGGTCTATGCGCTTTTCAAGCTCTTCCTCGGGGATATCCGGGGCGATCAGCATGAATTCGTCGCCTCCCGCGCGGTAGATATCGCAGTCGGGGAAGATCTTTTTCAGCTTTGCGGATGCGTTTCTGAGCAGTTCGTCTCCGGCGATATGCCCTTCGATATCATTTACCGCCTTCAGACCGTTCAGATCGGCGAATATTATCCCGTAGCCGTCGGGTATCGGCTCGGCGCCGCTGACGAATTTCTCGATCCTGTTGTTCATGGCGTTGCGGTTGTATATCCCGGTGAGCAGATCCATAGAGCTGAGAACGGCAAGCTGCTTCAGAAGCTGATGATTGGCGATCTCCGAGGCTATGAAATAGGTAGTCAGCTCGAGAGTTTCCTTTATGTTCTGTGCCTTTGCGGGGTCAAAATCGACTGCCCATATGTACCCGAGAGTCTTTTCGCCATGTCTGAGCGGGAACAGCACAAGAGTGTTCACGCCCACGCTTTTGAGGGAATCGTGCCATATGGGGTTTCGCTCTTTCAGTATGAGCATATCCTGCTCGCTCTGTATGATAAGGCAGTTGCTGCCCGCGATAGTCTTGTCCCATGTCTTTGCGATGCCGTAGAACCCGTCACCTATCACATGACGTTTCTCATTTTCGCCGGAGCGGTCTGCCTCCGCGAGCACCGAGCAGGTCTGATCTTCATCGTTTATCAGCAGCAGACTGCAATGTTTTGCATCGCACATTGCACATATATCAGTGATAACGTCGTTTATCGCCTTTCTGAAATCGTTGGTCCCGCGCAGCTTTATGCAGGTCTCGAGCACGCTCGATGCAGTGGATGCGGAAAGATTGGTCATTATGCCGGCGTCCGCCTCCATGGTTATATCAAGGGTATAAGAGCAGTAGCCGATATCGGGCTCGTCCGATTCGACAGGCATGATGTACTGGTTTATCCAGCAGTCGAAGCGGTCGGGCTTCAGATAGGTATGCACCGGCTTTTTCAGGAAAGCGCAGCGGTAGCAGGTCTGCTCGAAATTCAGATCCTTGGGGATATATTTCTCATACGGCGAGCCGGGCACGAATTTGTTGTTCAGCATATGCGCAGCCGCGCCGTTGAACGGGTTCTCTATCGAATCGATGTACGGCTTGTTGCCCGCGACTATGCGGATGCTGCCGTAGCTGCCGTCGGGAAATCTCTCTACAGATATTATACAGGTCGTAAGCTCGAATCCGTCAACAAATTTCTGATAATCCATAGACCGTACACTCCTTTTTCGTTTGCTCTGCCGGATGAACTGTTTTCGATCATATTATATCACAGATCATTCATCAAGTCAATCATGTGTATGAAATATGTATGAAAGAATTTTGCTGTTTGATGTCGGATGCTCATGTCTGTAAATTTTCGCGGTATATCAGGTGATATAATTTTACTACTATATAACCAAATCGGCAGGTGTAATTTGACAGATATAACAAAAAAAGAGCGGTTTTATTGACATCAGTGCTGTTTTGTAGTATCATATATATGTGTGCGAATATATTATTGCAGGAAAATTGAAGGGACGGACGTCTTTTGGGCGTATCCAGCAAAACGAAAAAAGCTCTTAAAAAGGCGGTAAAACAGAAAAAACACCGCCGCCGCGGGAGCTGGCTTTTTATAGAGCGCGGTGACACTTTGCGCGAAGTATTCAGCAAGCTGCTCACACAGTTTGCGGTATTGGTGCTCGCAGCCTGCGGCGTGATATTTGTAAACGAGGCAAGGCTCTCGTTTACGGCGAAAACGCTGAACAAGGATCTCAGAGTTCTGTACAACACATATATCGGCGATATCGCGGAAAATATCGGCGAGCTTACAGGCGGCGGAAAGAAGCAGCTTCTTCCCGGAGCCGAAAAGCTGCTTGAGATAAATCCCGATACTGTCGGGTATATCGTGATAGACGGGACGGATATATCTCTCCCCGTGGTGCAGAGGACTTCTCCCGACGGGAACGAGTATTATCTGAAAACAGCCTTTGACGGCTCGGTGAACAAGGCGGGGACGATTTTCCTTGATTTCCGTGCAAAGCTCGGTGCTGATAAAAGGTCGGACGTGCTCACTCTCTACGGGCATAATCAGAGAGATCTTACCATGTTCGGCGAGTTGAAGAGCTATAAGGGCAATGTCGATTTCTACAAGTCGCATCCCGTTATAACCTTCTATTCCAATTATGAAAAGGACACCTACAAGATATTCGGATATTTCGTGACCGAGGTGCTCCCGGAGCAGACAAAGGACGGGAAGGTCTTCAGGTATCATAATTTTATCGATCTCGACAGAAGCTCTTATGAGGAATTTGTTTCAAATATAGAGCTGCGTTCACAGATAATAACGGGCGTGGATGTGAAGTACGGGGATGAGTTCCTCACGCTCTCCACCTGCTCGAACGAATTTGAGCCCTCGCGCTTTGTGGTCTTTGCAAGAAAGACCCGCAAAGGTGAGGATGAGACGGTCGATACCTCGCAGGCGGTGCTCAATCCGTCGGCAAAGGAGCCGGACTGGAACGTGATCTACGGCAAAGTCCGTTAGGAGATCACCGGTCAGAAATGCGGATCGCTTTGCATATTTAATAAGTAATATATCTATCAGGAAGTTTTATATATGAGTAATGATAAAACCGAGAAAAAGAGCCTGCTCAGGATGATATTCCCGTCAAAGGGAGATCCTGTCAGCGAGATCATACGCAAGATAATATTTCTTGTCGCAGCAGCTGCGCTTCTGGGCTCGCTCATATATCTGGGGATATATTACGGAGCGCAGGCTCATGCGGATGCTGTCAACAGGAAGCTGCGCGAGGAGCACGTTACCGAAGGGACAATGGTCATAACCGAGACAACTACCGTTACCGAGGCTCCGACCGAGACCGCTCCGCCCGAGGAGACTACAGCTCCCGAAACTACGGTTACCGAAGAAACAACGACCACTCCGCCTCCGCCGCTCGTGATAAGCGACGAGATGGCAGGATTTGTCGCCAAGAATCCCGATACTGCGGGATGGATAACCATAAAAGGCACGGCTGTCGACAATGTCGTCGTGCAGGCTGCCGACAATGATTATTATCTCAAGCGTGACTTTTACGGCGGAAGATCATACGCAGGAACGCTGTATGTCGATTTCAGATGCGTACTGAATGATTATGACTTCAATCAGAGCGACAATATCGTTATCTACGGTCATAACCAGAAAAACGGCGCAATGTTCGGCACGCTCCAGTACTACAAGGTCACAAAGAACAATACCTCAAGATTTGATTTCTACAAGCAGCACCCGACGTTTACGTTCTCAAATCTGTATAAGACGTATACGTATAAGATTATAGCATTCTTCATTACCGAATCCAGCGCGGACGAATCTCCCGACGGCAAGATCTTCGATGTACATAACTACGTGAAGTTCACCAAGGGCGAGAGATCCTTTGAAAACTTTCAAAAGGAGATCTATTCGCATACCGCTGTGCTCACGGGTGTTGATTTCAATAAGGATGACAAATACATGACGCTTTCCACCTGCTCGAATGAATTCGAGGGATCGCGCTTCATCGTGGTCGGGCGCAGAGTCCGTGACGGAGAGAGCCCGGATGTGGATACATCCAAGGCAGAGCTCAATCCGGATGCCAAGGAACCCGATCTCGGCTTCATATACGGCAGATAATATATTGGTGATCGTGAATGTCAGAAGAGAACAAGGATAATGAGACCGGCGGGGGAACCGCAGGCAGCGGAATCGGCGGTTTCTTTGACAGCCTTATCGCGGATTTTCCGGTTGGTAAGGATGCCGGAGATTATGCTTCTCCCGATAATACAGCAGCGGAGGACGAAGACGCTGACGGGTATAAAAAGATATACTACGGCAGCGGCAGCAGCAGTGAAAAGGAATTTTCCGCGGATGAATTTGCACCCGATGAGATAGTTCCCCGCGATGATGCGGCGGCAGCTCCTATCTCCGACTGCTCCATATATTTCAATGAAGCGGCGGCACAGGGCGGCGGCATCGGCAAAAAGACAGGCTTCAACGTTGATGATATCATCGTGCTGTATGATGCCGAAAAGGAATCCGCAGACAAGAAAAACGCCGCAGACGAAAGCCATGCGGACAATGATCCGTCCGGACAGGCGTATGTGCGCGGACCGGAGGATAATAAAAGCTCCGGCAGCACGGAAGATCCTGGCAGACTGAAAAAGTTCTTTGACGGCATAGTCCCCGTCAAGGGCGACAGCATACCGGAGATCATCCGCAAGATAGTGTTTATATCCGCTGTTGCCGTATTTATCGGCGCAGGCGTGATGCTTGTTTCGACTCTTATACAGTCGGAAGAGGCTATAGAGGATGAAAGAAAGATCGACGAGATAGTGACGACCACCGCCGCTACGACGATCAATGAAAAGGGCGAGATAGTTACGGTGACCGCCTCCAGAGAAGAGGAGGAGGAACACAACTTCTCGGTCATGGAGTATTACAAGGGAATAAACCACGATGTGGTGGGATTTATTGAGATAGACGGGTGCGATATCCGTCAGCCTGTCGTTCAGACGACAGACAATGAGTACTATCTGACGCACACCTACTATAACGGTGTGAACAAGGCAGGCTCTATCTTCATGGATTACCGCTGCACCGTTTCCGAAGACAGGATGTCCCCGAATATAGTGCTTTACGGTCATAATCAGCAGGACGGCACCATGTTCGGCGACCTCAGATATTACAAGTATGATGTGAATTTCTACGCTGCTAACCCGCTCGTGAAATTCAATACCGAATACGGCGTTGGATATTACGTCATTTTCGGCTATTTCATAACCAATACGCTTGAATCCCAGAGCAGGAACAAAGAGGTCTTCCATTATCAGGATTATATAGAGACCCTCAGCGATGAGTATACCTTTGACTGGTATATGCGCCAGATAGAAAGACGCAATCAGATCATATCGCCCGTGGATGTCGTCTACGGCGATGAGCTGCTCGTGCTTTCGACCTGCTCGAATGAGTTCTCCGATTCGCGCTTTGTTGTGTTCGCAAGAAGGCTCCGCGATGATGAGACGATAGATTCGTTCGATTTTTCGACAGCTGTGATAAATAATGCCGCAGAGGATTTCGACTGGGATGCGATAATGTCTCTGCCGACTGTCGTTACGGTAACGACATCGGATACTCTGTCCGAAACGACAGAGGAGACTACCGTTCCCGAAAGCGAGACCGAAGAGTCCGAACCCACCGAGACGGCAGCTCCCGAGACAACATCCGAGAGCGTCACCGAAACAGAACCCCCGACCCAGACCACAGCCGAGGAAAGCACATCATCGGTCCATACCACGACAGAACCTCCCGAAACAACGACCGAAGCTCCCGGGACCACGACTGAAAAGACCGAAAAAACAACAACGGCTGCAAGGACAACTGCAGAAGTCACCTCTGCCGAGACTGTACCGGAAACAGAGACGACAACAACTACAGTGTCCGAAACGACAGCCAATATATATACGATACCGAGGGCGGATACCACTTCCGAAACAACAGAAGAGCCCGCACACGGTGCATTTGTCCATCATATGTTAACAACAACCGCCGCGTCCGAAGAAACGGAAGGCGAATGACCATTTTCGTTTGATCCGAGAGGTAGTGTCCGTATGTCAATGGCAGATGAAGCGCGCTACAAGCCGTCCGCCTCAAGAAAAAAGAAGAAAAGCGGCGGCAGCGGCAAGGGGAACAGATATTCCGATTCTCCCGGCGCAGGCAGCAGCAAGATCAGCAATCTGATAGTTATAATATCGGTCATTGTGCTTGTCGGCTGCATGGTAGTCCTAGGGATACATTTCTATCAGATATATGAGGCAAAGCAGACCCACAACAACCTGAAGGTGATATATAAAAAGGCGTCTTCGGTGCAGCTCGATGATCTTGATATCATCGATGACCGCAAGGATGAAACTGAACCGCCTCCTGCGCAGTCGTCCGACAAGAACGGGGATGAGAGCCAGAAGCCCGAAACTCCCCGCGAGCCGCTGAAGGTACTGCCCGCAGCCGCCGAGCTGCTGACGATAAATCCCGATTCTGCGGGATATCTGAGCATACCGGGGATCATTGATGAGGCTGTTGTGCAGGCACAGAACAATGATTATTATCTTACGCATAATTTCTATCAGAATGAGCGCCAGTGCGGGACGGTCTTCGCCGATTACCGCAATGTCGTGAATGATTATCCCGATAAGATGTCCGACAATATCATCCTTTACGGGCATAACCAGAAGGACGGCACAATGTTCGGAAATATGGATTATTACCGCTATGACTACGGTTATTGGCTGAAAAATCCGTTCATATATTTCAACACCAATTATGAAGAGGGCGTTTATGTTATCGTTTCGTCCTTTGTCACGAATACCGATCCTAACGATGACAACGGGAATGTGTTCGATTACTGGAATTATATCAATTTCAATTCCAAGAAGACCTTTGAGGAGTTTTCAAAGGAGATCACCGAACGTAGCACCATTATCACCGGCGTGGATATCAATGAAAACGATAAATTCCTTACGCTTTCCACCTGCTCTACCGAGTGGGATACAGCCCGCCATGCGATAGTTGCACGCAAGCTTCGCAGCGGAGAAACGACAGACAGTATTGACATCACTGGTTTCAGTAAAAACCCCAATCCCAAATGGCCCGCCATCTACTATAAGTACAACGGCGGATCGTATATTCCGACAGCCTGAGCTTGCGGAGGGGAAAGGGTCAAGGATATCCGGACATGGGACAGGCAGACGACCGCATAAAAAGAAAAGCGGCGCTGTATCTATCCCGGCAGGGACGGTATCCTTCGGCTGCAGGTATTCTACTGCTTTAGCCTGCAGTTTGTATTCAAAGGATCATCTGCAGGATCCGGGAAGGGAGTTATTATGAACTTAAAAAAGATACTCAGCGGAACAGCGGCGCTCCTCGCCGTGGGAATGTTCTACACCTTTACGTTCTGTATCGTTCAGGAGACCGACAGCAATGCCGTTCCTACCGAGCTTTACAGCAATGACAGTGTGACCGCACAGGGAGACGCCGCAGAAAAAGCCGGTGAAAATACGGCTTATGAAAACGTTGGGGCAAAGGGAACGCCTGTTCTCGATGCTGCTGTTACGGGCGGTATAATGCCGGTCAGCGATATGCCGGAGATCAGTAACGGCAATGTGCCTGTATCCGTGAGCATCAGCGGAAATGAGATCACGGACGCATATTATATAGAGAACAGCGATCTCGATCTTGAGGGCTTTTCCGAGGAGGAGCTCGAAGGGCTTCCCGAGGATGATGATGTGAACGATTATGAGGATGTTTCACTGAACAGCAAGAACTACGCTTCTGATTCAAAGGAAGAAGAGGAGGGCGCCCGCACAACAAAAAGCAAGAAGAACAAGAAGAAAAAGCCGTCTTATCCCGATGATGAGATGCTTATCATAGAATATACCGATGAGGGCAGCAATTCGTCAGCGCCGAAGGGTGCTGTCATGCAGAAGGATGAGTCCGGCTGGGACGGTTCGCTGAACGTTGCAGAGCAGGCAGGCTCCGGCAAGGTCAATACATCCGACTATGTGAACGAAGACGAGAATTATCCCAGCGGAGAATATTTTACCGCCCGTGTTCACGGAGAGGTCGCAAATTACGATGCGTATGAGCTCGTGTGCATGATAGTTGCGAATGAGATGTCGCCGTCGTTTGCCCCCGAGGCACTGAAGGCACAGGCTGTTGCCGCTTATTCGTATCTCAAATACCATTCCTACAAGGGACTCACACCGTCGGTGCTCACCAGGACACCGATACCTGCCGAGGTCGAAGCGGCTGTGGCGGAGGTATGGGGACTGTGCTGCTATTATGACGGCGTTCCCGCAGAAACGGTATATACTGCGTCAACATCCGGATATACGGCATCTGCCGCTCATGTATGGGGCGGAAACGGATTTCCCTATCTTATAAGCCATGAGTGCCCCTTCGATGCAGAGTCTGACCCGAATTACGGAATACAGACATCATGGTCTGAGGAAGAGATGCGCACCCGCCTTGAGAATTTTACAGGCGGAAAGCTCTCGGATGATCCGTCAAAATGGCTCGTTGTCACCGAGTATGAGGACGGCAACTACGTCAAGGAAGTGCTTATCGACGGCAAGTATACCGCTACGGGCATACAGATCAGAGAAAATGTGATGAGTTATAAGCTCAAGAGCGCTTCGTTCGAGGTAAGCTACAGCGACGGTCAGTTCACATTCACTACATACGGCTACGGCCACGGAGTCGGGATGAGCCAGAACGGTGCGAATTTCCTCGCAAAGCAGGGTTATACCTTTGAGGAAATCCTGAAGTTCTACTATCCCGGGATAACTGTACAATGATAACAGCATATGAATTCATAGATAAAAAAAGACGGGGTATGGAGCATACCCCCGAAGAGATCAGATTTTTTATCAACGGCTATGTCAAGGGTGAGATAACCGATTATCAGGCGGCGGCATGGCTCATGGCGGTATGTCTCAACGGCATGACCGACCGTGAGACGGTCGAGCTTACCCTTGCTATGGCTCATTCGGGGAATAATATGTATTCCTTCGGAACGGACGGCTTTTACTGCGATAAGCACAGCACTGGAGGCGTGGGCGACAAGGTCACGCTTTTTGCTGCGCCGGTATGCGCCGCCTGCGGTATATATGTACCTAAAATGTCGGGCAGAGGTCTGGGATTCACGGGAGGCACTATCGACAAGCTCGAAGCTGTGCCGGGATTTGAGACCGCCCTTGAAGAGGAAAGATTCTTATCGGTCGTGAAGAAAGCGGGCTGCGCTGTCGCAGGACAGACAGGCACGCTTGTTCCCGCCGATAAAAAATTATATGCGCTCAGAAGTGTCACAGCGACCACCGAGAGCATCCCGCTCATCTGCTCGAGCATAATGAGCAAGAAGATAGTCATGGGAGCAGACGGAGTTGTGCTCGATGTGAAGGTCGGCGACGGCGCTTTTATGAAGGATGAGGAGTCTGCCGAAAAGCTGGCAAGGCTGATGATCTCGGTCGGAGAAGCCGCAGGACAGAAATGCAGCGCGGTGCTCACCGATATGAGCAAGCCGCTCGGATATACTGTCGGCAACGCTGTCGAGGTCATCGAGGCGATAGAGGCGCTGCACGGAAAGGATGTTCCCTCGTTCCATGAGGTCGCATATGAGATAAGCGCACAGATGCTGCTGCTTTCGGGATACGGCACTGAGGATGAATGCCGTGCGGCGGTCGAAAATGCCGTTAAGAGCGGCGCAGCACTTGAAAGAATGCGCACCATGATAGCTCTGCAGGGCGGGGATGCACGTATCTGCGACGATCCTTCGCTGCTCGGAGAGATACATAAGGCAAAGACGGAATATCCCGTATATGCACGGCAGGACGGATATATCAGCGGTATATCCTGCGAAAAGACGGGCATGGTATCCCTCAAGCTCGGCGCGGGCAGAGAGAACAAGACCGATCCGATAGATATGTCGGCGGGGATAGTGTTCAGTGCGTTCGTCGGGGATCATGTCAAGAAGGGCGATCTTCTGGCGACACTGCGCACTTCGCGCGATATAGATATAGAAGATATCGCCTCGGAATTTTCTGCGGTCTTCGGATATTGTGAAAATGAAGTGATAAAAAGGAAAAATGTTATAAAAGTCATAAAAAGCTGTTGACAAATTTGAGATTATAATATATAATCTAAGCATAGGATCTGTTTGAAATATTGAAAGCGGTCGCGGGATACGCACGGTGGTGCCGTAGACGGGTCCGGGGCTGCGAATTTGCCGTATTTGCTGGTGCGGCAGTGTAAATAATTCTTACAGGAGGAATTTATCATGTTTGAAAATCTGAACGAAAAGATCACGAAAACCGGCAAGGCAGTTGAGGGCAAGACAAAGAAGATCGCCGAATCAGCAAAGCTCAGTTATAAAGTGAGCGAGGAGAAGAGAGCACTCGAACAGTTGTTCACAGCTCTTGGCAAGGCGTGCTACAAGGCAGAATCTGAGAACAGTGAGAGCGTTTATGCTGACAGCTGTGCCGAGATCAACGCGAAGATCACGAAGATCGAAGAAATGAAGGCTCAGATCCGTGCGGTCAAGGGATTAGTTGTCTGCGATAACTGCGGTGCTGAGGTATCTATCGAGAATGATTACTGCGGCAAATGCGGAAGCAAGCTCAACAAACCCGCACCCGTTGAGGAGCCTGTAGAAGAGCCCCAGACCGAGCCTCTTGATGAAGTTGATGATGCGGTTTCCGCTGAGGAGTCCGAAGCAGAAGTCGAAAAGGTCGAAGAGATCGACGAGAATAAAGACGAATAATTTTTCGTTGACTTAACAGAGTAAGCTGTTCAAGCGGATGTCGTATAATTATGACGTCCGCTTGTTTGATATCATATGGGGGTGGATCGGAGTGGATAATTCTGTCGGTATGGATATAAGACCGTCTGCAGAAGAGAAGAAAAAGATCAGAAGGGGTTATTTTTTTGCAGCACTTGTCATATTTATTGATATTGTGATATTTCAGGGGATTAGCAGGCTCATCCTGCTGATAACGGCGCTTGTGAACGGCATGGGAACAGATATTGCTGCGGCAAATGCGCTCGTGAGATCGAATGATGTGATATCGGTGCTGTATTCCTGCGGATTTCCGATCGTCGCTGAGATCACGGCGATAGTTCTCGGCTACAGGCTGCTCCATATTGATATAAAAAAGCAGCTCAGCCGTGACGGCTATAGCGGAATGGAGATCACCGGAGCGCTCGGTGCGGGCTTTTTTGCACAGACAACGGCGATATTGATGCTCGCAGTTATCGTTCTTATATTTATAAAGGGAGATACAAGCAGGATAAGCAATGATGCGCTGCTGACAAAATCGTCGCTCGGTGCGAATATACTGATGTATTCGTATGTATGCCTGCTGGGGCCTGTTCTGGAAGAGCTTCTTTTCAGAGGGATAGTGCTCGAATCTATGCGCCGCTATAATGAGCGGTTCGCTATAGTATTCTCTGCGATGATGTTCGGGCTCATGCACGGAAATCTTGGTCAGGCGGTCAATGGCTTTATATGCGGACTGGTCCTCGGGACGATATATGTCCGCAGCAGATCGCTGATACCGTCGTCAATAGTGCATATCTTCATGAATACTGTGACCTCGGTCTCGGCGGTCATGCTGGCAAGCGAACCGGATATGCTCCAAAAAGGTCTTGACCTCAGCGCTTTATCGACATCCGGTTTTGCAATGGCGGGATTGATATTCAACGGTGTGATACGATTATTGTCGATACCTGTCGGGATAATCGTGATAGTATATATAGCGACGCACGGTCTCGGGCTCAGAAAAGCCAACGAAGCCGGAAAGAGCCGCAGCGCTCCGATAGTGTTCACGACCCCGCTGTGGATAGTAAATATCGTTTTATACTTGGCGATATGTGTTTATAATACACTGTAATAAGTGAAAAACAGCAATTACTGTAAAAAGTCAAGTAAAACATACAATTTTTCGCCAGAAAACATACAAGGCGTTCGCCACAAAATATACA
>JAILFE010000386.1 GCA_024697725.1 Oscillospiraceae bacterium | reverse complement strand
GCCGTTCAGAGAGGCAATAATGTTGACAAGCCGAGAAATCTTGCAAAATCCGTGACTGTCGAATGATCTGTATCATATAATATTGTACCACAAAGGCAGCTCGTCCTCACCGAGGATCTCGAGCTGCCTTTTTATTGTCTGCGCTCTGATAAGAAGCTCCCCGCTGTCCGACAGTCCGTTCAGTCCCGCAGCAGAGGAATCTACATCAGCCAGCTTTTCATCATCCACAAGAAAAGTAAGATATTTTCTCGAATCCTCCCAGCTGTCGGCAAAATCGGAAGAATAAATCACGGCTGAGATCATATCTTCATTCCTGCACGCTGTGACCGCCTTATCCATAAGAGCAATACAGTCTTTTGTTATACTGCGTACAGACAGACATTCCGCGGCGGCACATACAGCTATAATTACCATCAATGCAAAGGATATCACAACTCGTTTCATTTCTTTTTGTCCTCTTTTTTTATCAGAGTATATTTCCGATCATCAGGGTCGATAGTCATCATATAGATATCATCTATTTTAAGCTTTTTCCGTGAAAGCTCCGAATCGAGCCACTGCATCCCGATACCCGCAAAACTCAGCTTATCCTTCAGCAGAACGCCGTCGTCTATCAGCAGAACAGGCGGATCGGTCGATTTTCCTTTTATCCCGAGATCCTCATTTGTAACTCCGCGGTACGGATATTTCGGATATACCGATATCTTTCCCGTTGTCTCAACAACAGCAAACTGCACCTCGGATATATCAAAAATGTTCTGTTCACGTATCGCTTCCATAAGATCATCGACGGTGAAACGAAGTTCGCGCATACGCTTCTGATCTATTTCCCCGTTGCTGACTATCACTATTGGATGTCCCGACATAAAACTGCGTATCCTGCCGCAGCACATCCCTGCCCATGACATTATAACGTCAAGGCATACGAGCGTCAGAACGGGTATAAGTCCCTTGAAAAGCGGGATATTGATATCCTCTACAGGCAGTGTGCATATATTTGAGATAAGGATCGTGATCGCAAGCTCCGAAGGCTGCAGCTCCCCTATCTGCCTTTTTCCCATGAGACGCACAGACAGTATCAGCACACAGTATACGATCACTGCACGGATAAATACAATAAGCATGACCTTGCTCCGTTTCGTTTTTGTATTCCTATTATGTCAGTTTTCCCTGCATATATACCATTACACAGAAAAAGACCCGCAGAATTATCATTTTTCTGCGGGTCTTCATTTATTATACTCGGTAGCGATATCTATTGCCTGATGAGAGCAAGCAAAAACTTGCGTTTATGGGTTTTGCGCCGCTTGGATCGGCATATTAAATCGGTAACGAGTATATGTTCAGCCTATCTTATTTATCTCATCAAGCAGATTCTTCTTTGTCTCGAAGCTTTCCATACCCTTGTCACAGAGACGGTTCATGCGGAAACGGATGTACTCTTCATAAAGACGTGTCCCGAATATGTTTTCATTTATCATGCTGCTGTACTTTTCTGCAGAGCAGTTTCCGGACATTATATAAAGGAGCTGTTCAAGCATCAGCATACGTCTGTCAGTCTCCGAAAGCATCTTGTTCTTGAATATAAGACTTATATTCTCAAAATATTCGGATTTATCGTTTCTTATCGTATAGCTCTTGTCATCATTGCCGTTCAGCTCACGAAGCGGATTTGTCTGCATGACCTCATCGGCGAACGGGAATTCCTTGAACGGCATACAATCTGTATTCAGTTCTGAATAGATCTTGTTCTCAAGGAGCTTGTCTATGAGCTTCTTGTACAGCATGGAATAATGATATTCCCCGCCGTCCTTGTATATCATTGGATATTTATATCCGATAAGCCCCGATTCAAGCGCAACGTCAAGATTGGGCTCGCGGTCAACGGTGAAGTAATCTATCTTTTCTGCGGTACACTTTTCATCAATCAGCGATTTTATCTCTGCCTTATCGTACTTTCCGGTATCATCCTTATCACCGTCAAGGAATATACGGACACCGCTGAAGCATTTTTCGTATATCTCGGCGGTGCTGACCTCGGAATCGATATATGAGCTGTGGAGCTTGCTCATGACATCGGTGACTGTCCTTGCGGAAACGAGCTCGGTAGATTCATCATCTGTCTGCATCTCATAATTCGAGGTGACAAAATCCTTTATCCGTCCTCGTGTCTCCTCCATTTCTTCATCCGAAAGAGTCGGGAACGCAAAGCGCGAATAAACTATATTCATCATGATATCGAGAGGGATAAAGCCGCTTATGTATTTAAGGCGGTCGCTGCTGAGAAGAACAGCCATTTTCGGCATCATTTTCTGCTGGAGCGAAACTGTCGAGGTTATCTTTCCCGTCATTATCCCGAGACATACGACCATTTCAGCATACTTCACCATAACGGTCTGCTCGGTAAGATAATTGAAGAAATAGCCGTAAACATATCCCGAGAAGAAGTCCTTTATGCTCTTGTAAAGCTCTGCATCGGAGGATATCTCCTCAATAAAATGCTCCTTCAGGGAAACTATATCCTTGATATCAACAGTCGCATTGCCGCCGTTGAGCGATGCAAGCTTATCGCAGTTTGCTTTGAAAAACAGCTTGAGATATGTCGAATATCCGGTGTCGATGCTCCTGCCGTTATCAAGTTCATCACGCATCAGCCAGAGGAAGAAAGCCTCATGCATATTCCTCATTGTTTCAAACATCGCTTCTGTCAGCGCCTTTTCATCAATGACAACAGACGAACCGAAATGCGAGTTTTTGTTGAAATCAGCAAGGATAGCCTCTATCTCCGTTCTGAAAGCATCGTATGCAGGAGAATTATCCATGCACACAACGGAATCGAGCAGCTCGGAAGCGATTACAGTCAGATCCAGTTTAACACTCATTGTATATTACCGTCCTTCAATAAGAAATTGATCCGCTCAGGATAACAGTACTGTCAATACTTTGCGCCGTATATTTTCCTGTATTCTTTCATCTTTTCGAGAAATTCCTTTCCGCCGACTGTTCCGTCCTCAATTGCGGAAATGATATCGTCAAGGCAAACAATGGAATACACCTTTATTCCATGCTCCTTATATGCCATCTGAACTGCGGACATATCGCTGTCGAGCGCCTTTTCCATACGGTCTACCGATATTACCATTGCGGAGATATCGACATCAGCCGCGCCTTTGAGTTTGGGATAGACCTCTGCAAGAGCCTTTCCCGATGTCATGACATCCTCGATAATAACTACCCTTTCGCCGTCGGTGAGTGTCTTTCCGACAAACATTCCGCCCTCACCGTGATCCTTGACCTCCTTGCGGTCAAAGCAGTAATTCATATCTGTACCGTATTTGCGGTAGAGTGCAGCAGCAGCGGATGCGGCAAGAGGTATCCCCTTATATGCGGGACCGAAAAGAGTATCGGCTTCGATCTTGTTATCGGCGATACAGTCAGCATAGAATTCACCGAGACGGGCAAGCTGCGAACCTGTATTATAATTTCCAGTATTGATGAAATAGGGTGCTTTTCTGCCGCTCTTCAGCGTGAAATCACCGAAAAGGAGCACCTTGCTCTCGACCATGAATTTTATGAATTCACTTTTGTAGCTCATATCAGAATAACTCTCCAATCTGTGATTTATCACGTATGTCAGACAGCGATAAGCCGTCTATGACAAAGGGTAACATTTTTCTTACAAAACAATTATAACATATCTCATCTTACAAATCAACATATTTCAGGAATATTTTTATAAAAATATTTGTATGAAATTTGTACAAGAGGTCAATATAGTTGGCTATAAAAGAAAGCCTCTCCGTTCTGTGTTGTGACAGAACGGAGAGGTATATCTGCATAGATCGGCTTACTTGTTCTGATTTATAAGTGCGAGCGTATCTCTTGCAATAAGGAGCTCTTCGTTTGTGGGAACGACCCATACCTCTACCTTTGAATCGGGAAGAGAGAGCTTTGTAAGAGTTCCTCTTGTCTTTCTGTTGAGTTCATCATCTATCTTTATTCCGAGGAAATCCATATCCTTGCAGGCGCCGCCGCGGACTTCCCATGAATTCTCACCGATACCGCCCGTAAAGAGGACAGCATCAAGTCCGTTCATGGCTGCTGCAAAGCCGCCGATATACTTCTTGATCTGATATGTCAGCATCGTAGCTGCGAGCTGTGCACGCTTGTTGCCTGCTACTGCCGCATCGTTCACATCACGGTTATCGCTTGAAACGCCCGACACACCGAGGAAGCCGGACTTCTTGTTCATGTATTCGCTCATTTCGGAGGGAGTGAAGCCGTGCTTTTCCATTACAAATGTGATAGCGGAGGGGTCAACAGCGCCGCAGCGTGTTCCCATAAGTACACCGTCAAGAGGAGTAAAGCCCATTGTCGTATCTACCGACTTGCCGTTTTCAACAGCTGTTATGGATGAACCGTTGCCGAGATGACAGGAAACTATCTTCAGTTCCTCAAGAGGTCTGTTCATTGCCTTGGCAAGAGCTGCGGAAACGAATCTGTGGGATGTGCCGTGAAAGCCGTACTTTCTTACGTGATACTGTTCATAATCTTCATAGGGAAGACCGAACATATATGCCTTGGGCGGCATTGTCTGATGGAAAGCAGTATCGAATACGACAGCCTGAGGAACGTTTGCGGGAAGGACATTCTTGCAGGCTCTGAGAGCGAGCGCGTGTGCGTGGTTATGAACAGGAGCGAGTTCGCGGAGTTCATCTATCTTATCAATTACCTCGTCTGTAACGAGAACAGTCTTGGAGAACACCTCTGCGCCCTGCACGATACGGTGTCCTACTGCATCGATCTCGTTCATCGACTTGATAACAGAAGCATCTCCTGTGGTAAGTACCTCAACGAGCTTTTCAAAAGCTTCGGTATGAGTAGGGAATTCACAGTCAGCCTCGAATTTTCTTCCGTCAGCTGTCTTATGTGATATATGTCCCCCGATACCTATTCTGTCGCAGTTTCCCTTTGCGATCATGGATTCGTCATCCATATTGAGGAGCTGATATTTAAGTGATGAACTGCCTGCATTTACAACAAGAATTATCATTGGTTTACTGTCCTTTCGTTTTTATTTCCGTTTCCGGGTAATTTCTGACAATACTACATATATATTTTATTACAAACGTCCATAAAAATCAAGTGTTGCCCGGAATATTCAGATTATAATAATATTTTCTTAATTTTATATACTCATATTTTGACGCGAATTTAATTTATACCTTGCCAAGGACATTTCATACCGATCGTATATCCTCTTCGACCTCTTTTCTTATGCTCGATACCTGGCATCCCTGCTTTTCAGCGATAACTCGCAGATCCTCGTACTCCGGCTTGATGCGCTCGACACCGTATCCGGACGATCTTTTATAGCGCACATCTCCGTATCTTGTGGATGCTGTTGCCTCCTCACGTTCAAGGACATATCTTTCCGACCTGTGCAGTCTGATGCCGAGAGTCGATGTATATCTGAAAATGAGCTGTGCAAATCTGTCGGTATCGGATTCTTTGCATATGCAGTTAAGAACGATGCCCGGACGGCTCTTTTTCATGCCAGCCGGGACTGTATATACATCGAGAGCCCCCTCTGCAAACAGTCTGCCTGCCGCAAAGCCGATATCCTCGCCGTTCATATCGTCGATATTGCAGCACAGAACCGATATCCTGTCCGACCGAGTCTCGGTCTCACCGAGCATTATCCGCACGCAGTTTGCCTGTTCAAAATCCTTTGTGCCCATTCCGCAGCCCGATTCAGATACCCTCATCATCGGCATATATGCGAATTCATCGGCAAAATATCTGAGCAGAGCCGCACCTGTAGGAGTACAAAGCTCACCATCCGTACTGCCGCCGTATATCGGTATATCACGGAGTATATATGCCGTTGCGGGAGCTGGTACCGGAAGTATACCGTGTGCGCATCTCACCTGCCCGTGTCCTGTATTGACCGGAGAAACTATGACCTTATCGGGAGCAATCTCATCCATGAGCATACATACGCCTACAACATCGGCAACAGCGTCCATTGTCCCGACCTCATGGAAATGTATCTCGCTGATATCACAGCCGTGAACGCTGCTCTCCGCCTCAGCGATGAGTTTATATACTGCGATCGCATCATTCTTAATCTTTTCCGATATCTTCAGATCATTAATGATATGAGTTATCTCATGCATCCCGGAATGGTGATGATGCTCGTGATGTTCGTGATGTTCATGATGCTCGTGATGTTCATGGTGTTCGTGCATATGCTCATGCTCATGTTCGCCGTTTACCGTGACCTCGGTATGCAGTCCTGTGATACCGCATTTTACCGAGGGCTTTATCTCATAGGATACACCGGGTATGCCAAGCCCGTTCAGTCTGCGTTGGGTCTCTCCGGGATCTCCGATAACAGATGCAAGTGCCGAAAGCAGCATATCCCCTGCTGCTCCCATATTGCATTCGATGTACATAAGCTTCATAATTATTTACCCTCCGATATGATTTATCATGCCTGCAAGATATCCTGCACCGAATCCGTTATCGATATTCACGACACTAACACCGGCAGCACAGGAATTGAGCATCGACAGAAGAGCGGCAAATCCTCCGAACGATGCCCCATAGCCGACACTTGTCGGGACAGCGATAACAGGACAGTCAGCAAGTCCGCCGATGACGCTTGCAAGAGCTCCTTCCATTCCGGCGACAGCGATTATCACATCGGCGGTCATGATCTCTTCGGAATGTGAGAGCAGCCGGTGTATCCCCGAAACACCGACATCATACAGCCGTATCACTTTATTGCCTAGCAGCTCGGCAGTTACAGCAGCCTCCTCTGCAACAGGCATATCGCTCGTCCCGCCTGTCGCCACAAGGATATTCCCATTTGCATCGGGCTCGGGGATCTTCCCGCAGACACCTATCCGTGCGATATCATAATACTTCATAGGAATGACGATCTCAGCCGCTTTGTCGGCTGAAAGACGGGTTATCATCACAGTCTGCTGACCGCTTTCTAGCAGCTTTTCAGCTATACCGCTTATCTGCTGCGCCGTCTTCCCTTCACCGTATATCACCTCGGGTATACCCTGCCGTATCCTGCGGTGAAGATCGGGCTTAGCATAATCCAGCTCTTCAAATGGCTCCAGCTTCAGCTCCAGTTCCGCATCCCCGACAGACATTTCTCCGCTTGCCACCTTTTCAAGAAGTGCACGGATATTATTCAAAAGATCACCCGCTTTCCAAAATCGCGCGGATATATTTCAATCCGCGCGATCATTTGAAATTAATAAGATGTATAAACCGTTGTGTCACAAAACGATACCGCGTTATTTTTTCAGTATCGCCGCTATCTTGCCCTTCGGATCCCTGAACAGAAGGATACCTGTCCATATCACGAGCCCGAGCGCCACAGCGGAAAAACCGAGAAAGGCATCATTGAGCATCTCATCCGCAGCAGGTACAAAGAAATCAGCGCCGTCCTCGATATATCCGGCGATCGCATCGACGAACCACATCAGCGATGCGCCCCAGTACATAAGCGCAAGTGTTCCGAGCTTGTTTTCAGAACGTGAAAAATACCATATCAACGTAACGGTGACAGCCGCAGCAGTCATGATAAGCAGTGTCATATCAGTTGTTCACCTCTCCCGTATCTGATGACTGTTCTTGTATTTCTGCCCGTTTTTCCATAGCAGTCGTTATCGCCACGAGCCCGACCCAGAACAGCGTGACCAGCACAGCCATCCCGACTCCTACAGTTGACATCTCATGCAGCATTTCGGAGGTAGCCTCAGGATCGGACGCAGCGGTCAGGAACGGGAACCACGGTGTGACTTCTCCGTGCCATATATGTTCAAACGCAAGAAGAGCACTGCCGCCCCAGAGTATATTGTTGAGCCAGTCAAGTCTTTTGATAAAAGGA
>JAILFE010000376.1 GCA_024697725.1 Oscillospiraceae bacterium | reverse complement strand
AGCAAGGGAGACTGCTCTCTTCTATAATGATATGTTCGGCAGCGGGAATTATTATATCGAGGTGCAGAACCACGGAACAAAGGATGATCTGCGTCTGATGAACGGTCTTTTTGCACTGTCCGCCGAGACCGGCATACCGACTGCCGCAACGAACGATGTTCATTATATCACCCGCAGCGATGCCGCTGTTCAGCGGGTGCTCCTTGCGATACAGACCAATACCTCTCTCGATTCGGACAATGATATGGGCTTTCCGAACGATGAGTTCTATATGAAATCCGCCGACGAGATGTATGAGCTTTTCAAGGGGCATGAGGATGCTTGTGAGAATACAGTCAGGATAGCAAATCAGTGCAGCTTTGATTTTGAATTCGGCGTGATAAAGCTCCCGCGCTATGACCTTGCACCTGAGGATAAGGCAAGATATCCCGAGAATGCGGGATATCTCCGTGAGCTCTGCCGCGAAGGGCTTTTGCGGCGCTACGGCGAAGACCCATCAGAGGAAGCGAAAAAACGGCTTGAATACGAGCTTTCCGTTATAACGGGAATGGGTTATACCGATTATTACCTTATAGTATGGGATTTCGTGCATTACGCGAAAAGCCACGGCATACCGGTAGGTCCGGGCAGGGGCTCGGGTGCAGGGAGCATAGCCGCCTACTGCATAGGGATCACGGATGTTGATCCGCTCGAATACAGCCTTCTCTTTGAAAGATTTCTCAATCCCGAAAGAGTGTCGATGCCGGATTTTGATATAGATTTCTGCTATGAGGGGCGGCAGAGGGTCATAGATTACGTCACCGGGCGCTACGGCAAGGACAGAGTATCCCAGATAGTGACTTTCGGCACTATGGCTGCAAAGGGAGCGGTGCGCGATGTCGCAAGGGTAATGGGTCTGCCGTATTCGGTGGGCGACCGCGTTGCAAGGCTGATACCGCAGGAGCTGCATATAACTCTTGCCAAGGCTCTTGAAGGCTCGGCGGAGCTGAAGGAGCTCTATTCCACCGATGCGGATGTGCGCAGGCTGATAGATATCGCTTCGAGCATCGAGGGAATGCCGCGGAATATGTCCACCCATGCGGCGGGTGTTGTGATATCGGACAAGCCGGTCTCGGAATATGTCCCGCTGGTGTGCCGCGACGATATCGTTGCCACGCAGTATACCATGACAGCGCTCGAAAGACTGGGTCTGCTGAAAATGGACTTCCTCGGGCTGCGCAATCTGACGATAATACGCGACTGCTCGGATTTCGTGCGCAGCTCGGACAGGGATTTTGATATCGAGAAAATACCGCTCTCCGACAGCGGAGTATTCGATATGATATCAAATGGAGATACGCTCGGCGTGTTCCAGTTTGAAAGCGCGGGCATGAGAAGTATGCTGACGAGGCTCCGTCCCGGAAGCATCGAAGATCTCACGGCGGCATTGTCGCTCTACCGTCCGGGACCTATGGACAGCATACCGAGATATATCGAGAACCGCCGTCATCCCGAAAAAATCACCTACAAGCACCCGCTGCTGAAAGATATACTCGATGTGACCTACGGCTGTATCGTATATCAGGAGCAGGTAATGGAGATATGCCGCACTCTCGGCGGTTATTCCTACGGCAGAGCAGACCTTGTTCGCCGTGCGATGGCAAAGAAAAAGCACGACGTTATGGAAAAGGAGCGTTCGGTATTCGTCGAGGGATGCATGAAGAACAATATCCCGAAAGAGACTGCCGACAGCATATTTGACGAAATGGCGGGCTTTGCGTCCTATGCGTTCAACAAATCCCATGCGGCGGCGTATTCGATAGTAGCCTACCGCACGGCATATCTGAAATACCATTATTTCAACGAATATATGGCGGCGCTCATGACAGCGAACGAGGGAGGCTCGCTCGCGGAATATATCAACGAATGCCGCAAAAAAGGCGTTAAGATACTCCGTCCGGATGTGAATGAAAGTATGCTCGGCTTTACTCCCGTGGCAGGCGGCATACGATTCTCGCTGCTTGCCGCTAAGAACGTAGGCAGGGGACTGGTCGGAGCACTCATCTCCGAACGCACCGCAAACGGAAGATTCACATCCGTGAGGGATTTTTTCAAGCGCATGAAAGGCGGAGAAATGAACCGCCGCGCCGCAGAGAGCCTGATAAAATGCGGAGCGCTCGACGGCATGGGGCTCAACAGGCGGCAGATGCTGATGCATTTCGATCAGCTGTTCGAGAGCGCGGAGGGATACGGACACAGCGTTCTTGAAGGACAGCTCGATCTGTTCGGCTCGGACAGCGTATCGTATGAGGAAAAGATAAAGGACGAGACGGAATTCGAGCTCTCCGAGATGTTGAGGATAGAAAAGGAGATACTCGGGATGTATGTCAGCGGGCATCCGCTCGATGAGTATTCTGTAATCGCACAGGCACTGCGTATGCCGTGCATATCGCAGATAAAGGGTATGCCCGACGGGACAAAGGTGCGCTTTATCGCAATGATAGACAGTGTGAGAAAGCATACCACGGGGAAGGGCAGCCAGATGGCGTTCACCGTGATAGGCGACATCAGCGGCACTATAGAGATGACGGTATTCCCATCGGTATATATACAGAATTCCCGTCTGTTCGCCGAGGAAAGCATAATAGCGGCTGAGGGCAGGATATCATACCGTGACGGAAAGCCGGGTATCATCGCGGAAGGTGTCGTTCCCGCAGAGTTCATCGAAAAAAATATGCGCTCGGATCAGAGCAGATACGAGCTTTTCATCTGCTGCCGCAGCACCGACAGGGATATCCTCACAAAAACGGCGGATATCTGCGCACATCATGCAGGTGAGAGCAGAGTGGTGTTCTATCTTTCGGACACAAAGCAGAGGATAGTGAACAAACGGGCAAGAGGCGCTGTTATAGACAGAGAGCTGCTGAAAGCGCTCACAGCCGCTGCGGGCGCGGAAAATGTCATAGTCAGGGAGCGGGAAAGAAGATAAAAAACAGCCGGATGCACATACATCCGGCTGTATTGTGTAAAAAATCAGCGTTCTCCCACAAGAACATACTCAAGTCCTTTGGTGTCGATGGTCACCTCTCCTTCTTTAAATACATAATCGGTAACATCAAAGCACATGATTTTTTCTGCGCCGACAGAACTGTTATCACTGTTTGTGCGATATGTATGTGTGAAGAAATAGTATTGCTTTCCGTTATCAAGCTTTATTCTGAGATCACATCTGATATAATCATAATATCTGTTTCTTTCACTGACCGTATGTCTTAGCATACATTCTGAGCGAATTATATTCTCATCCTTTATTTCGGTTCCATTCATGTCAATAAATTCAAAAAGCTGTGATATCTGAGCATCTAAGTCTTCAACTACGACATTTTTTGTTCTTATAGACATCATTGATTTCAAGAGATCCGAATCCTTATTATTCAATGCATGGATCAGTTCCAAATTTATGCTTTTTGCATAATCATCAGATGATGATGAAGAACCGCACGAGGTCAACAGTATCGCAAAAACAACAATCGCAAGAAACAAGCAAAATTTATTTCCGGTTGCCTTTTTTATTGCCAATACTGACACCTCCAATTTGAGTACAGACTTACCTCTTCAAGCGGAATACATCCAATCCGTCTTTGCGACCCTCATGATCGAAACCGAACTTCATTGCAATGTGACGAGTCGTTTCCTGTCCGGGGACACATTCGATCACGGGCTGTTTATTCAGTTCGCGGCTCCTTTCAATGAGCTGCCCGGTCAGAGCCGATGCAACGCCGTTTCCCCAGCACCTCGGATGCAAGACCCAGCCGATCTCCATACCGGTCTCGTCATATTCATGGAACATGACATAACCGATAAACAGACCGTCCTGCTCGACAGCGTATATGAGCGGGGGCTCGGACAAGCCTGCGCGTTCTAAAAAGCGTGCCGTTTGCTCTTTCGAGTACGGCGGCTCCAGATATTTCATGACTTGCTCGTCCGAAAGCAGTTCGTATAACGGGGCAAGGTCATGCTCTTCCATTTTCCGTATCTTCAGGTTCATTTTTTGCATCCATTCCGATCATCTCATTTATCACAGCACATACCGCCCGCAGACGAAAGAAAAACAGCACGCCGATCGTATCAGAAGCAGCGTGCTGTTATGGTGCGGGTAACAGGACTTGAACCTGCACGCTTTCGCAATAGATCCTAAATCTATCGTGTCTGCCATTCCACCATACCCGCAGTCTCTTACGGAGTCCATTATATATTATATCAATACTGTTGGGGTTTGTCAAGAAAAATATGAACGCTGTATAATCAACTTCCAAAAAAGGACCGCGGCATCAGGCAGAACAGACACCGCGGCGAAAATAAAGAAAAATATAAAAACTCCAAGGAGTAATGCGAATTGGAGATATTGTTGGACGCCGCCCCTTCAAAGGACGGCAATAACCTGATAAAATCAGGGAATAAGGCTCCACGTTATTTTTTCACGTAAGCCCGGGGTCACCCGCTCTGCGGATGACTGTTCCAAGCAGCGGGCGGTTCCCGCTGTCGGATTTCGGAATAAAGGAATATGATAATTCAAGCTTTTGCTTTCTTATCCGATCTGTTGAGGATATTATAACCCTATATTGTGATGAATCCGTGAAATCATAGGTAAAATAATGCAAAAGGTATGCGGGCATTTATGTTCCGCAAGAAATATCTCTGTCTTGATTATATTGCGGAGTATGGAAAAATATGCAGAAAAAGGCATATGCCCCGAAACTCGGAGCATATGCCTTAAAGCTTGGAGCTGCTTAACAGATTCGAACTGTCGACCTCTTCCTTACCAAGGAAGTGCTCTGCCGGCTGAGCTAAAGCAGCTCGCATCATTGCATGAGATCACGCCCTAAAAGGACGCCTCAGGTTAATGCTTAATTATTATATCACAATGATATTTGTTTGTCAAGCTTTTTTTGAAAAAAATTCGGATCACTTTGCGTTTTGTTTGACAGAGCACGGATAGTGTGATATAATTGTTATTACAGTAAACCGGAATTTATTTATCTATGGTGATGTTATGAAAAAAGTCTTGTATTTAACAGATTTGTATTATAAAGCAAAGGGAAGAAATTATTATGAAGAAGATATTTTCATTACGGGAATTTTAAAAGACTATTTTGATATTGTATTATGCAATCCCAGAAATTCTGAAAGCTACGAAAAAGACGTTGATCTGATAGTTTTCAGAAATACCGGATCGGTAAGCGGATTTCAGGATACATATAACCAATTTGTCAGCAGAGTC